>JBIKVO010000086.1:0-9496 GCA_044356795.1 Caulobacterales bacterium | reverse complement strand
GCGCGCGGCCGCGTCATCGCCACGCCCATGAACAGCTTCTTCCAGTGTATTGGCCGGCGCCATACTGTGGTGGGCCGCCATATTGGTGGCGGCGCTTTTCAAAAATACAATGGCGCGCGCGATCCTCCGCACATGACGGTGCAGCGTCCTTTAGCGCGCCGCTTGCATAATTGACCGCCAATAGGCGGTTTCTGTTGACTATAATAGCACGCTTCGCCCTGATGCGCTGTCGTTCTTGTGAGGTCGTGGATTGGTCATTTAACCGCAACCAAATCATGCGTTCGATTGCGAAATTCACACCTGCAGCGCAGAAGATGTGAAGCGTTTTCTGTTTGGTGTCGTGCTCAATCAAAAAGCCGATTATGGTGCGCGCCGCACGCGCTCCATCCCCCAGCAGGCCGCAAAGCTGTCCGTCCAATTGGGACCAACGCAGAGATCGATCACGCGCGGTTCGATCCATTCTTCATTGCGATCAAGCCAAGCGATCAAGTCGCTGACGATTTCCTCAGCTGGCGCACGTGCGCGACTGTTTGGTCGGCCGGCGAGACAAGACTCACTCGAAACTGAGCGACAGGGATTGGCGTCCGTCTATTGTGGAGTTTTCGGCGCGCGCGCTGCAGGCATGGTCTGAGCGAGGGAAGTCGATTTGAATACAACCGCTGATGCAAAAACAGTGAGCGCCAGACCCATCACCGCTTTGATCAAAACGGTCATCGTGTCCGTCTCCCCTGGTTCAAGTCCGCAGTGCTTCCGCCGCCGCTGGTGCAAAATACGTCACGACACCGTCGGCGCCAGCGCGCTTGAAGCACAAAAGCGTTTCCATCATCGCGCGCTTTTCTTCCATCCATCCATTGGCCGCCGCCGCTTTGATCATCGCGTACTCGCCGCTGACTTGAAAGGCGTAGGTGGGCATGGCGAAAGTGTCTTTCACGCGGCGCACGATGTCCAGATAGGGCATCCCCGGCTTCACCAGCAACATGTCTGCGCCCTCGGCCACATCGAGTTCACACTCGCGGATCGCTTCATCGGTGTTGGCGCTGTCCATCTGATAGGTTTTCTTGTCGCCCTTCAGTGCGCCACTCGATCCGATCGCGTCGCGGTATGGCCCATAAAACGCCGACGCATATTTCGCAGCGTAACTCATGATCAACGCATCGTGAAAACCCCCGCCCTCAAGCGCGGTGCGGATGGCGCCAACGCGGCCGTCCATCATGTCGCTGGGCGCCTGGATGTCGGCGCCGGCTTCGGCCTGCACCAGCGCTTGCTGCACGAGGCGCTCGATGGTGGCGTCATTGACGATGCGGCCGTCGTGCAGCAGGCCGTCATGGCCATGATCGGTGAATGGATCCAGCGCCACATCCACCATGATCCCGACATTTGGCGCAGCTTTCTTCATCGCACGCACCGCCCGGCAAACCAGCCCATCGGGATTGTGCGCCTGCGCGCCGTCGGAAGTTTTAAGGCTGGCGTCCAGCATCGGGAAAATCGCAATCGCGGGAATGCCTAGCTGTTGTGCATGGGCCGCCGCTTCAGCCGCGGCCGCGACGCTCAAACGATCGGCGCCCGGCATGCTCGCCACCGGAATGCGCGCCTGCGGTCCATCATGCACAACCATTGCCCAAATCAAGTCTTCCACCGCCACACGGTGCTCGCTGACGAGGCGGCGCGTCCAATCGGCTTGACGAAGACGGCGCGGGCGAATGTGCGGATACATGAACGACCCCATCTGCTTTTGCGAATGATTTGCAAGAAGTGCGATTTCACCTGCGGCAAACTGCGAAGCAGCTTTATGTCCATTATGACAGGCCGCCAACTTCGCCTATATCGAGGCAAATGGGTGGAACACTGCGGCGCGTGCGCGCGCCCTGTCGAGAGAACGAAACGTCCGATGCGCAAAGAAGACGCTGAAGTGTTTGAAAAGGCCGTCGCCGTGATCAAAGGCGAGGGGCGCTATCGCGTTTTCATCGATATCAAGCGCGAGCAAGGCCGGTTCCCGCATGCACAGATGCGGCTGGCCGATGGAACCGCCAAGCCGATCGTGGTGTGGTGCTCCAACGACTATCTGGGCCAGGGCCAACATCCTGACGTGCTCGCCGCGCTGACCATGGCGGCCAATGATGTAGGGGCCGGTTCGGGCGGCACGCGCAACATTTCGGGCACCACCAGCTACCATGTCGATCTGGAGCGGGAGTTGGCGCAGCTGCATGGCAAGGACGCCGCCCTGCTGTTCACCTCCGGCTATGTATCGAACGAAGCCACACTCAGCACGCTTGGCAAACTGTTTCCCGATTTGTGGATATTCTCCGACGCCAAGAACCATGCCTCGATGATCGACGGCATCCGCAAATCAGGCGCGCGGCGGCTGGTATTCCGCCACAATGATCTCCAGCATCTCGAATCGCTGCTGAACGAGGCGCCCGTCGATGCGCCCAAGCTGATCGCGTTTGAGAGTGTTTATTCCATGGATGGCGATACCGCGCCGATTGCTGCGATCTGCGATATCGCGGAGGCCTATGGCGCGATGACCTATCTGGATGAGGTGCATGGTGTTGGCCTGTATGGCGAGGGCGGGGGCGGCGTCGCTGAGCGCGACGGCGCGATGCACCGGGTCGATTTCATCGAGGCGACGCTGGCCAAGGCCTTTGGCGTGATGGGCGGGTATGTCACGGCGTCGAAGGCGGCAATTGATGCGATCCGCTCGATGGCGCCGGGCTTCATTTTCACCACCTCGCTGGCCCCGTCGCTCGCGGCGGCGGCGCTGGAAAGCGTGCGGCTGGTTCGCCGCTGCCCTCACCTGCGTGAGAAAATCGCGGAGCGCGCAGAGACCTTGAAGGCGATGATGGTGGAGGCGGGCATTCCGGTAATGCCCTCATCGACGCATATCGTGCCGGTGTTGGTGGGGGACGCGGCCACCTGCAAGGATATCTCCGATACGCTATTGTTTGATTACGGTATCTATGTGCAGCCGATCAATTATCCCACCGTCGCGCGGGGCACAGAGCGGCTGCGCTTCACCCCGTCGCCCTTCCATGACGATGCCTTGATGGCGCAGCTGGTGGCGGCGCTGCGGATCGTGTTCGGGCGCTACAAGCTTCTCAAGGCGGCGTGAGTCGGGGTATTGTCCGCTGTGATGGCGCTTGAGCACCGGGAACTTCTTTTTGAAACTTTGATTCTGGGAGACCACGCCCGGGTCGCGGCCATCGATTCCGCGACCGGGATTGAAGTCACCGTAGCCGGCCCAGCCAATGCCGCGCGCCATGATTTGGAGCGCCTCGCTCGCCGTAAGCTTGAACGCGCGCTGATCGACGCCGGCGTTATTGTCGGGGGCGATGGCGATGGTGACGGCGAGACAGCGCCGATCAGGCCGCCCGGCGCCCGCGGTAAACTTGTTTAGTTTCGTTTAGCTTACGTGGCGGCTTCAGTCTTTCCGTCGCACGCCGCGGCCAAGGCCAATGCGCTTGGCGAAATCCGACCGCTTGGCGGCATAGGCTGGCGCCACCATCGGATAATCGGCCGGCAGATTCCAGCGCTTGCGGTATTCATCCGGCGAAAGACCGTAGGTGGAGCGTAGGTAACGCTTCAACATCTTCAGCTTTTTTCCGTCTTCCAGGCATACGATATACTCATGCTGCACGGATTTCGCGACCGGGACGGCGGGTTTGGGGCGCTCGGTTGGTTTGTCTTCGACGCCGGAATTTAACGACGTGACCGTTTTGTGCACCGCTCGAATCAACTCGGGAAGTTGATCTTGTGAGACTTTGTTGTTGGCGACGAACGAAGCGACGATGTCGGCGGTCATCCGCATAGCATCTTCGGCGTCCATCGACAGGTCATCGTCTTCTTCAAGCATGGAGAAGGCCTTAGGCTAATTTTATTGCTGAGTCTAGTCAGTCATAATGCGGCTCAAGTCAAGAAGGCGCAAGATTAATTAAGTATTTATAAGATTTGGGCTAGATGTTTCAAGCATCGTGCAACTTGCTAGGCTTTGCCGCCTCTATTGTGCGGTGTTCATCGATAGTCGCCGGCCGTCTGCGTCCAACGTACCTTCTGCCGCCGATTTGCATTCGGCGGCATAGCGCGGGCGGTAAAAAACCACAATATTTCGGCCCCGAAACTAGCGCTTCTTGGCGATTTTTTGCTCGACTTTGTAGAAAATTTCACCCGCGGGGGCGGAAATCGCCCCAATCATGACAAGGTGCGCGCCGGTTGGGCGTTTCATGAACGGCGATCGGCGGGGCGGTGCGCGTTGCACGGCTTTGTCGGCGTGTGATTGGCCCCTAAGACTGGCCCCAAAGACTTGACCCAGAGACGAGCAGCCTGTCGGTCTGGCGCCATTCTGGGTGTCTTTGGGCGGCAAAACCGGCGGCGCAGCAGGCCGGCCTGAGAGCAGCCATGCGCCGGCGATGGTAGGCGAGGCTTGCAAGCGTCCATTCGGTTTTGACTTTGTCGAGGCCGCGCCGCAGGAAACTGCGAAATCCCATGGCGCGTTTAACGATGCCTTTTGACGATGCCGAAGACGGGCTCCACGGTTTGTTTTCAGCGTTTGTGGCGCGCTTTGGCATCGTGGTCTCAAGCTTGGCTTTCATCGCGATCGGCCGGGGCTCGGTGATCTGGCGTTCGGGCTTGGGATCTGGCGGCGGGCGGAAATCATAGGGCTGGTGGGGTTGGATTTTGGCGATGGCGACAAGCGGCGCGATCGTGCGGTCTTGAAGCGTTTTCACCGCGGCGCCTGAGGCGAAGCCCGCGTCGGCGAGCACCGTTTTCGGCAGGCCGATCCTTTGCTCCCTGCGGAGACTGGTTTCGCAAAGGTCGGCTGATCGGTCGGCGTGGTCGCGACATCGACTGCAAGGATCAATTGCGCGCCGTCGGCGCACGCGACGGCCTGGGCTTTGTAGGGCTGGCGATATTCGTGCGCCTTGGATTTGCGCATCAAGTTTGAATCCGGATCGGTTAGATTTGTCTGGCGTTCCGGAGGCGGATCATCGTCCGGCGGTTCTGGTTTGCGGCCTTTGCCATTGCGCGCATCATGAGCGGCCCTTTTGCCTAATCGGCCGGACGCGCAGCCTCGGCTCGATCCTGCGTGCGCGGGATCTGGCGATCGCTTGCGGCTGCGAGGACGGCGGCGACCGCGACGTGTTGCGCACCGATCCGACAGTCAAGCAAACCTGCAGACGCCTGCGGTACAGCGACAGCGATCTCTATTCCCAGCCAAGGATTTCGCGGTCGCAAAATGCACCGACAGTGCGCGTGTGCGCCGGCTTGAAGCCATGCGCCGCGCAGGGCTGGTTGCACGGCGTCCTGATGGAGTGTTCGAGATTGCCCGCGACCACGAAGCCCGGGCGCTCAAGTTTGAAGCAAGGCGCCCCTTGCGGACGCCGGTGCAGGCGCGCGTCGCGCGCTATTGGACGCCTGGCGATCAGGAACGTGCGCTTGGTTTGACTAACCTCGATCGGGTGCTGGCGCGCGAAGAGATCATGCCTGACGGGCCTGGACGCTTCACGCACGACTTCGAAGCGGCGCTCAATCGACGCCGGCTCTTCCTCATCGAGCAGGGTCTCATGGGCGAACGCGATATGGCGCTCTCACGCGACGCGCTCGACAGGCTCGCGAGCCACGAATTGCAAGCGACGGCACAGGCGTTGGAACGCCAACTGGGCCGCGCGGCGCTCATCCACCATGGCGCGCAAGGCGAGGGCCTCTATGCGCACCGCATCGACCTCGCCCAGGGCCGCTTCGCCGTGCTCTTCCAGCGGAAGACCGTTCAGCGCGTCCCCTGGCGGCCGGCGTTGGAGCGGTTCCAGGGACGTCATGTGATGGGAGTCGTATACGGGCAGTCGTTCTCGTGGGGCCTGTGGCGAGGGCGGACGCCGGGCCTCCCGCCGATGTAGCCGCACCCGACGTATCATAGGTGATGCTTTGGTGCTTTCAGGCCACTATTTGTATCATGATTGATACGTCGCCCTTGGCGCAGCGCATCTCCTATGATACAAAGTCATCTCTTTTCTCAGCTTCGTATCACAAAGGATACGCCATGGACTTGGATTTACTTGGCCGAGAAGTCAAACGGCAACGCGACGTCCTTGGCCTTACGCAAGAGCAGCTCGCGGCCAAGGCAACCGTAAGCAGGCCAACGATCGCCCGGCTCGAGACGGGACGAGCCACGGACCTGGGCTACCGGGCCGTCCTGCGCATTCTGAATGCGCTGGACCTCGATCTCCGCGTCTCGACCCTCAATCGCGGACGCCCCACGCTGGACGACCTCGCCAAGGAGACGCCATGATCCGCATCTGGACGGATGGCGAAATCTCGGGCGCGCTCGAGAGGCTGGGCAGGGCCGGAACGTCATTCGCGTACGCTCCAGAAGCCGCTGCAGAACGCGCGGCGTCCATCACCATGCCGCACCGCGTGCCATCCTACAATTGGCCCCACGGGCTGCTTCCCATCTTCGAGATGAATGTGCCGGAAGGGGCGCTGCGCGAGCGGCTCATCCGGTCATTCGCGAAGGCGACAGGCTCGTTCGACGATTTCGATCTCTTGTCGATTGTGGGCCGCACCCAGCTTGGCCGCATTCGATATTCTGCGATGGATGCAGTCCTCGATGAAGAGACGCCGTTCCAGTCCGTCGACGAGATCCTGCGTGCGCGCCGCGACGGCGGCCTCTTCGATCATCTCCTCGATCGTTTCGCGCGCTATTCCGGCCTCAGCGGCGTGCAGCCAAAGGTGCTGATCCGCGATGAGAAGAAGTTTTCCGCCGGAAAAACGCGCCGATCATCGAGCATTCGCGCGGCGACCCATATCGTCAAAATGTGGGATCGGGACGAATATCCAGAACTCGCGGCCAACGAGTACTTCTGCCTGCTCGCAGCCAGAAATGCGGGCCTCGAAGTCCCAGCCTTCACCTTGTCGGACACTGGCGATGCGCTCGTCGTCGAGCGGTTCGACATCGGCGATCAGGGAAATCTCGGCCTCGAGGACTTCTGCGTGCTGAATGGCGTCGGCGCGGCTCAGAAGTACGCAGGAAGCTACGAGTCGCGCCTATTCAAGCGCACCCGCGACTTCGTGGACCCCGCCGATCAGCCACAGGCCCTGCAAACCCTCTTCCGGCTGTTCGTTCTCAACTGCGCCCTTCGCAATGGCGATGCGCATCTCAAGAACTTCGCCTTGATCTACGATCGCGTTGACGGCCCCCTGCTCCTCGCGCCGGTCTACGACGTAGTCACCACCAAGGCTTATCTGCCGAACGACGCGATGGCGTTGACCCTCGATGGATCGACACGGTGGCCTGATGCGAAGCGCCTTACCCAGCTTGGACGACTCCGCGCCGGCCTTTCGCCCTCGTTGATCGGGCAGATCTTCGAGGAAACCGCCGATGCCATGGCTGACGCCTGGAAAGAGGCTGCTCGATACTTCGCGGGCTGCTCCGAACCCGGCGTTGGCGAGCGGATGAAGTCCGTGTGGGAAGAAGGCATTGCAGAAGCCTTGGGGCGCGGCAGCGCGCTCACCCTCAAGAAGCGCCCGTCTCGGGAGCGAAATCCGTTGGCTAGATCCCAGGCGGCCCTGCTGGAGTTCCTGCGCAGCCAGGGAGGCGCAGTGCTGGCAACGGTCTCGTCAATCGCGGCCAAGCTCTCACTGCCGCCGAGCACGCTCAGCGGCGCACTGAAGGCGCTCCAGGACCGCGGCTTGATCGTGCGCGAAGGCCGCAGCATCCGGCTCGCTGATCGCGAGGTTTGAGTCGTGTCTCGTGAGGGTGACCACGAGCGCGGCGCAGTCCGAAGCCAACCGATCTCAAAGGCCGAGATCCCTGTTTTGCGGGAATTTACAGGGAACTTGGTGAAAAAAGTGAAGCCTACACACATGAAAGCGCCGCTAATGGGCTGTTTTATAGGGCTTTATTGGCAGAAATCCCGGCGACAGAAACAGGGACTTAAACGTGCGGTATCTGGGAATTGCCATCCCTTATCAGGGAAGCTGTCTTATTATCACCCGACGGGGACGCCGCCGCCTCACAGGTCAGCGCCGAAGGCGAATGCCGGCCAATCGCATCAACGGTCCTGGCCATCGCCGGGGTCCCCATGCCGCAGGTCGCATGGGGTGGCTCGACCTCTTTCGGCAATGCGTTCCTCTCGGCCAAAAGTCAGACAAATCGAGTATTGCGGGGACCGGAGACATCGAGTGTCACCAATGGGCCAGCCCCGAGAGCTTGATCGCTCGCGCCTGTAGCCTTGCATTTGTTCTTACATGCAGAAAGGATTTGTCATGACCGCCGCCACCCTGACCTCAAAGGGACAATTGACCCTGCCCAAGGACGTGCGCGCGGCGTTAGGGGTTGGTCCTGGAGACCGGGTCGACTTCGTTCGGATGGAGGACGGCAACTTTGCCGTGCTGCCGGCGACCCATTCGGTGAAAAGCCTGAAGGGGCTTATCCCCAAACCGAAAAAGCCCGTCTCGCTCGAAGCCATGGACAAAGCGATCGCGCGCGGAGCCAAAGGCGAGTGATCGGTCTCGATACCAATGTGGTCGTGCGTTTCCTTGCGCAAGACGACGAAACCCAGTCGCCGATCGCCACGCGCTTTATTGCTCGGCTGAGCCGGCAGCGGCCTGGGTTCATCAGCTCTGTCGTGCTGGCGGAAATAACCCGGGTCTTGGCGCGCGCCTACAAAGCCTCGCGTGTAGACATTGCAGGAGCGGTGGAAGGTCTGCTCCGGTCAGCCGAGCTGATTATAGAAAACGCAGAAGCCGCCTACCGTGCGCTTGCACTTTATCGGGCCTCGCAATCTGGTGAATTCGCCGACGCGCTGATCGCGCAAACGGCGGCGCTCGCCGGCGCCAGCGAAACCGTGACCCTCGACCAGAACGCGGCAGCGGCACTTGGGATGCCTCTATTGGACTGACTGCCGTCCGTCGTCCGAATTGATTCCACCCTGTTGAGTCGGTCGAAAGCTCTTACCCGCCCACGTCCAATTCATGGGGGTGGGATCAGACATTCCCCATCGGTCAGGTCGGTGCCGAGAGGTGTTCCCCGGCGTGCAAAATTGACCCCTCGAATTGCCTCAGGAAGAATTATCACTCTGGGGATCGGCATAATCATGCGGTGAAAAGCAATGCGCTCGCGGCATTATTGGCGGTGACGCCCCGGAAGGCGGGTCTAGCCCGACTGGAGGGGCGTCACCGCTGCGGCCGGCGACACGTCCATGCGGCTCAAGGTCTGAGTCTTGGGAAAAGCGCGTGGCTTTGGCCCTTAGCTTGTTCAGCAGCCGCTGCACGATCGAGTGCTGCTTTTGATCAAATGTCGCGGGATCGATTACGCCCAGCCGGCCAAGAATGGCGAGCGCGGTGATTGCCGGCTCAGCCGCAAACCAGCCTTCTCTTTCGGCCAGATATGGATCAAGCTTCAAGGGCATGCGGATCCGCGTCTTGTCCTTTCGTTTGGCTTGGCGATGCGTCGCCCGGACCTCGGTTTTCGTGGCGCCAAGAGATTTTGCAAAGACTTTTGGCG
>JBIKVO010000466.1:0-2612 GCA_044356795.1 Caulobacterales bacterium | reverse complement strand
TTCCGGCTTTATCGAAGTCAACGAAGCGACGCTGCAGCATCCGCGCTTCGCCAATGTCTTCGCCCTTGGCGACGCCTGTTCAGCCTCGAACGCCAAGACGGCCGCGGCCGCGCGCAAGCAGGCGCCGGTGGTTGCGGTCAATGCGCTTGCAGCGCTTAAAGGCGATGCGCCGGTGGCGGACTATGACGGCTATGGCAGCTGCCCATTGACGGTCGAAGCCGGCAAGATCGTGCTCGCCGAATTCGGCTATGGTGGGAAGCTGCTGCCGAGCTTTCCCAAATGGCTTATCGACGGCACGAGGCCGTCGCGGCTCTCTTGGCTTCTCAAGGACACCATCCTGCCCCCGGTCTACTGGTACGGTATGCTCAAGGGCCGCGAGTGGATGGTGAAGCCACACATGATCGGCGCCTGAAATGAGCAATTGGGCGCGCTACTTTCCGATCCTGGACTGGGGCCGCAATTATGGCGGCGCCACGCTCACGAACGATCTGCTTGCAGCGCTGATCGTAACGATCATGCTGATCCCGCAAAGCCTTGCCTACGCAATGCTTGCGGGCCTGCCCCCGGAAATCGGCCTCTACGCCTCCATCGCGCCAATTATCGCTTATGCAATTTTCGGAACCAGCCGTGCGCTGGCTGTAGGTCCCGTCGCAGTCATTTCGCTGATGACGCTCGCGGCGGCAAGCGAGATCGCCCCGCCGGGAAGCGCTGAGTTCATCCAGGCCGCACTCATTCTCGCCTTCCTCTCAGGCGCCATGCTTATGCTTATGGGCGTGTTGCGGCTGGGCTTTCTCGCCAATCTTCTTTCTCATCCCGTTGTGTCCGGCTTCATCACGGCAAGCGGGATCATCATCGCCACCAGCCAATTGAAATCGATCCTCGGCGTGCAGGCGAGCGGCCAGGCCATGCCGGAGCTGATCGTCTCGCTGATCGCGCATGCGAAGGATGTCAATCTACCCACCGTCGTGATTGGCGTGCTCGCGACCGCCTTTCTGTTCTGGGTCCGCAAGGGATTAAAGCCTTTGCTGATGCACTTTGGCTTGAAGGCGCGACCGGCTGAGTTGATCGCCAAAGCGGGACCAATCGCGGCCGTCGCCGTGTCGATCCTCGCTGTTGTGTTGCTTGATCTGGAAGCGCAGGGCGTACGGGTGATCGGCGCTATACCGCAAAGCTTGCCGCCGCTGACTGTTCCAGTCTTTGACGCTGAGCTTTGGGGGCGGTTATTGATCCCGGCGCTCCTCCTCTCCGTCATCGGCTTTGTTGAAAGCGTCTCCGTGGCGCAGACATTGGCGGCCAAGAGGCGCCAACGCATCAATCCGGATCAGGAGCTTATCGGGCTCGGCGCGGCCAACATCGCGGCGGGCTTCACGGGCGGCTATCCTGTCACGGGCGGCTTTGCGCGATCCGTCGTCAACTTCGATGCTGGCGCGGAGACGCCGGCCGCTGGCGCCTTCACGGCGGTGGGCATCCTGATCGCGGCGCTGTTCCTGACGCCGTTGCTGACCTTGCTTCCGATCGCCACGCTCGCCGCGACCATCATCGTCGCCGTGCTCAGCCTCGTCGATTTCAAGAAGCCGGTCGAAGTCTTCCGCTATTCGCGCATGGATTTCGCTGCGATGGTGGCGACGATCGCGGTCACGCTGTTGGTCGGCGTTGAGCCGGGCGTCATTGCTGGCGTCGGCGTGAGCTTGGCGCTTTTCATCTGGCGCGCGTCGCGCCCGCATGCCGCGATCGTGGGACGTGTGCCGGGGAGCGAGCACTTCCGCAATGTCAAGCGGCATGACGTCTTCACCGATCCGCGCGTCCTGACGATCCGCGTTGATGAGAGCCTGACTTATCTGAACGCACGTTGGCTGGAAGAATTCGTGCTCGACGAGGTCTCTGGACGACCTGAGATCAAGCACCTCATCTTCATGAGTTCAGCCGTCAACGCCATCGATGCGTCGGCTCTGGAAAGTCTCGAAGCGATCAATCACCGTCTCAAAGATACGGGCGTGACGTTTCATCTCTCCGAGGTGAAGGGTCCGGTGATGGACCGCCTCAAGCGATCGCATTTCCTTGAGAAGCTCTCGGGCAAAGTGTGGCTTTCGCAAAACGACGCCTTCAACGCGCTGGCGCGCGAAGCGGATGCCACGGACCGGGACACCCACGTCGATGCAGAAACCCCGCGAGGCTGGATTTGACGGTTATCGCTTAAGCCCATCGCCAAAACTCCACGTCGCCGATCCCGGAAACGTGCATCTTTGAAAGGACTATTCTCAATGACGTTACACATCGGCGACATCGCCCCCGACTTCACCACCGACACACAAAACGGCCCGCTCAGTTTCCATGCATGGTCGGCAGGAAGTTGGGTGTTTTTTAGCCACCCGGCGGACTTCGATAACGCAACCTGATGTCTGGACTTTGGGCGCTGCGTTCAATCCGCGTCGATGGTGTTCCAATTGATAGAGATTTGACGGGACGCGGTCCATGTCTCGTCGATGTCGACGAGAATGGCGGTCACGAGGCGTTCGCGTGAGGCCTCGTTGGGGAAGACGCGTAGCGTCTGAGTCCGGCGTTTGATCTCCTGTTGGATCGAGCGTTCGATCGGATGGGATGGTCGCATTCTG
>JBIKVO010000085.1:0-9541 GCA_044356795.1 Caulobacterales bacterium | reverse complement strand
GGACCCGCGCTTCAGATATGATGCAGCCTTGGCGGAGAAAACCCGGGCGATGTTTGTGGCGATGGTGGGGGGCGGCGCGCCTCATCAGCTGCGCGAGACGCGCTAGGTTTGCGAGATTGGGTCGTTGCCGACCAGGGTCAAACGCTCAGTCAAGGCTTGCGCCGCGATCTGGCGATCCCAGCGGGCGCAGTGATCAAACGCCAAACGCGCAGCGCCCACGCCATGCGCGATGGTCATCGCTAGCGGCGTGAAGCCCGCTGCAACGATGACGGCGTTCCCATCGCAACCATCGCCAAGTGCCAGCTTGCCGCGCGCCCCTTTTGAGTTCGCGTTCAAAGGCGCTGATGGCGTTGACAAAGCAGGTGCGGTTTTCATCTGCAAGCGCGCGCGCCGCCTTTGTGCCGAGCAGCGCCGGCTGAAAAAAAGCATAAAAAAGCGTTGCGTTGTCCAACACAAGGTTCAGGGTCCAACACAAGGGGCACGGTCCAACACAAGGGGCACGGTCGTTTGCGCCGCCTCGCCATCGGTTTCAGCACAACCCCAGCCACACCGTCGCGCGCGATCACCACGTCTTCGCCGGCTTCCGCCCGCACCACAAGCCCTGACAGCTTGGCCTCTGTCTCAGCAATGTTGAAGATCACCGCCATTCCCGAATACTGGACCGATCCAATGGTCCAAGACAGGCCGGGGCCTAAGTCCCCGCCTTTTCGCGGCGTTTGCGCTCATTCGGATCAAGGTAGCGCTTGCGCACGCGCACGGCCTTTGGCGTCACCTCGACCAGCTCATCGTCCTCGATCCAGGCGATCGCCTGTTCCAATGTCATGCGCCGCGGGGGCGTGAGGCGGATGGCCTCGTCCTTGCCGCTCGCGCGCACATTGGTCAGCTTTTTCGCCTTCATCGGATTGACTTCCAAATCGTCGGAGCGCGAATTCTCGCCGATCACCATGCCCTCGTAAACGGCCTCGCCGGGATCGATGAACATCACGCCGCGCTCTTCCAGGTTCCACAGCGCATAGGCGGTGGCTTCGCCTTGTTCGTTGGCGATCAGCGCGCCATGGCGGCGGCCGGGGATTTCACCTTTGTGCGGCGCCCACCCATAAAAGACCCGGTTCATCACACCGGCGCCGCGGGTGTCGGTCATGAACTCGCCATGATAGCCCACAAGTCCGCGCGCGGGCGCATGAAACACGATGCGGGTTTTGTCGCCGCCCGATGGGCGCATGTCCTGCAATTCAGCTTTGCGCATAGACATTTTCTCAATCACGACGCCGGAAAACTCTTCATCGACGTCGATCGTCACTTCTTCGATCGGCTCATAGGCGGCGCCGTTTTCCTGCTTGAACAGCACCCGCGGACGCGAAATCGACAGCTCAAAACCTTCCCGCCGCATCGTTTCAATCAACACGCCCAGCTGCAGTTCGCCGCGGCCGGCCACTTCAAACGCGTCCTTCTCAGCGGTTTCGGTGATACGGATGGCGACATCGCCTTCAGCCTGCGCCAACAAACGCGCGCGGATCACGCGGCTTTGCACTTTGTCGCCGTCGCGCCCTGACAGCGGGCTGTCATTGATCGTGACGGTAATGGCCAGCGTCGGCGGATCGATCGGCGTCGCGGTGATCGGGGTGTCTACATCCTGCGCGCACACCGTGTTCGACACGGTCACGTCGCCAAGCCCGGCGATGGCGATGATGTCGCCGGCCTCCACCGTGTCCACCGGCACGCGCTCCAGCCCGCGATACGACAAAAGCTTGGTCAGGCGCGCGCGTTCAATCTCTTTGCCGTCAAGCGTCAACGCCTTGACATTGTCGCCAACTTTCAAGCGGCCGCTTTCCACGCGCCCCGTCAGCACGCGGCCCAAAAAGCGATCGGAATCGAGCATCGTGACCAGCATCGAGAAGGGCTGACCCAACCGCGCGCGCGGTTCAGGCTCGGGCACATGGCTTTGGATCACATCAAACAGAGGCGACAGATCCTTGCGTGGGCCATCCACCGTGAGCGACGCCCAGCCCTCCTTGCCAGAGGCGTAGATGATCGGGAAATCGAGTTGCTCGTCGGTGGCGTCTAGCGCGGCAAACAGATCGAACACGTCGTTGAGCACCTGATCGGGGCGGGCATTCGGCCGGTCGACCTTATTCATCACCACGATCGGCCTGAGGCCGCGGCGCAGCGCCTTCGTCAGCACGAACTTGGTTTGCGGCATCGCGCCTTCCAACGCGTCCACCAGCAGCAGGCAGCCGTCCACCATGCCCAGGATGCGCTCCACCTCGCCGCCGAAATCGGCGTGGCCGGGGGTGTCGATGATGTTGATCCGCGCATCCCCGCGCACGATCGAGGTGCATTTCGCCAGGATCGTGATGCCGCGTTCACGCTCCTGCGCGTTGGAATCCATGGCCCGCTCGGT
Organism: Caulobacterales bacterium; assembly: GCA_044356795.1. Taxonomy (GTDB): domain Bacteria; phylum Pseudomonadota; class Alphaproteobacteria; order Caulobacterales; family Aquidulcibacteraceae; genus JBIKVO01. Next base: position 7,140 of record JBIKVO010000085.1, on the reverse strand, counting down.
GCGGGCCTCATTGTCGCGATAGGCGCCGCCCTGGGCCAGCATCTGGTCGACCAGGGTGGTCTTGCCATGGTCGACGTGCGCGATGATCGCGATATTGCGGAGCGAAGCGGTGGGCATCGAGGATCAATTCTCTTCTGCGGTGCAGCACAATACCGGCGCACGGCGTCGCCGCCCTTGTGGCGCTTGCCGCCCCGTCTGGCAAGGCCGACTGCGGGGCGGCCGCGGCGGGGCGTCGCATGTGTGCGCTGCAAAAAAAATGGGGACATACAAATATTTGAAATATTAAAGAAAATTTATGAGGCGCGGTTCACCATGCGAAGGCCCAGGGTGTTTCAGGCTTGATCCTTTTGCAGCGCAGCGTATACTTGGTCCTGCGACGGTGCTGCCGTCGTCCGCCCAATCGGGCGTTTCCTCCCTAGTATGAACTTCGCCCCCGGCTTTGGCTTCGGCTTCGGCCGCGGGGCGATTTTTTTGGCCTGGCCGCATTTGGGCCGTGCAGGGCTGGGACCGTGCAGGGCTGGGACCGTGCAGGGCTGGGACCGTGCAGGGCTGGGACCGTGCAGGGCTGGGACCGTGCAGGGCTGGGACCGTGCAGGGCTGGGACCGTGCAGGGCTGGGACTATGCCAAACTCTCATGCAGGCGGGCGGCGCTGAGCGCCTCAACCAGGCGGCTCATATCCTCCCGCACGCGCAGGAAGCCGCTGGTGCGCTCCAGGGTGCGCTCGTCCAGATAGAGGCTGCGGTTGATCTCGATCTGCAGCGCGTGCACCCGCTGACTGGGCCGGCCATAGGCCTGAGTGGTGTGGCCGCCGGCAAAGGGGGTGTTGCGCGCAACACGGTAACCCATCTTGCGCAGCGTCGCTTCGGCCAGCGCGGTCACGGCCGGATGGCAGGAGGCGCCGAAGCGATCTCCCAGCACCATATCCGGGTTTTGTGGCCCGCGCGCATTGGACGGCATGGAGTGGCAATCGATCAGCGCGGCGCAGTTGAACTGCTCCAAGGCTTCGCGCACCAATTGCGTCAGCAGCGCGTGATAGGGGCGGTGGAATTGGGCAAGGCGCCGCTCGGCTTCGTCATAGCTGAGGCGGGAGCGGTAGATGTCCTGCCCGTCCCCGGCCACCCGCGGCACCACGCCCAAGCCCGCTTGCACCCTGGGGCTGTGCGCGCCGCTGCGCCAGCGCGGCGCGCCGTGGAACATGTCTGGATCGATTTCGCTTTCATCGCGATTGAGATCGATGAACGCCCGCGCGATCGTTGCCGACAGGACCGGGGCGCCGTGCTGGGCGGCGCTGGCGAACAATTCATCGACATAAGCATCTTCAGAGCGGCGCAGGGCCGGCAAGCCAAGCCGGGCCGCATCCAGAAACGCGAGCGGATAGCGCCGCCCCGAATGGGGAGAGGTAAAGATCAGGGGCGTTGTGCGATGCATCGGTTCTATCAGCACAAAGGCCCCGGGCGCCGCGCCGACAGCGCCAAGCCTGTCCGCTGCGCCGCTGGCGCGCGCCTGATCCGTTCCGAATGGGGACGCGGCCGCGGCCGGGGGGCCGTCTGCGTCCGGGCCCAGCGCCCAGGCAGAGTCAATTTGGCGATCCATCCCTTATTCTTGGGCGGCGGCGTGTTCAGCGTCAACAGAGCGCGCCCGCGGGATCGACAATTCCGCCATATTCGGGTCTTTTAACCTATGGCTGCTATCGTCTGCATGATCGAGAAGGGTGCAGGCGGAACACCGCAGGAGCAAACCCGCAGGAGCAAACCCGCAGGAGCAAACCTTATGGCCCGGATCCTGTTGGCCGAAGACGATGACAGCATGCGCAACTTTCTGGCGCTTAATCTCGCCCGGGCCGGCCACGAGGTGGAGGCCCATGGCGATGGCGACGCCGCCTGGGAGGCGCTGCAATCGGGTCACTATGACCTGTTGTTGACGGATATTGTCATGCCGGGGGTCGACGGGATTGAACTGTCGCGGCGCGCGGCGGACTTGAACCCCAAGATGCGGATCATGTTCATTACGGGCTTTGCCGCAGTCGCGCTGGCCAATACCGCGCCGGCGCCGCGCGAAGCGAAGGTGCTGTCGAAGCCCTTCCACCTGAAAGACCTGGTGGCCGAGGTGGAGCGCCTCACCGCCGCGTGAATTTGCCCGTGCTCCTTTCGGCGCGCTGGCCCACCGCTTCCATTAGCGTCGGCCGCGGGGCGTGACGGGCGGGGCGTCGTCGTCGTCCAGCAGGATGCGGGCGGCGGCGCCTTCCAAGTCTTCGTATTGGCCCGTGCGCAGCGTAAAGAAGAACGCGATCAGCGCCAGCGCACCCAGGCCCAAGGCGGCCGGGATCAAAATCATCAACACAGTCATGAGCGCGTCTCCGTGCGGATGCGTAGGGCGTTCAAGGTCACCACCAGCGAAGAGCCCGCCATCGCCAGCGCAGCAATCAGCGGCGTGATGAAGCCCGCCATCGCCGCCGGCACCGCCAACACATTATAGAGCATCGAAAAGCCGATATTCTCCACGACACGGCGTCGCGCCTGACGCGCCACCAGGATCGCGTCCGCCAGTGCGGATAAATGTTCGCCTTGGACTATGATGTCGGCTGCGGCTTGGGTTGCATCCACCGCGCCGCCCGGCGCCGCCGACACATACGCGCTCGCCAGCGCTGCCGCATCGTTCAGGCCGTCGCCGATCATTAAGGGTTTGGCGCCGGCGTCGCTCAAGGCCTTGATCCGCGCGATCTTGTCGGCCGGCGACAACGCGCCTTCAAAGCGCGCCATCCCCGCATCACGCGCAGCCTGTGCAACCGCTTGCGGCGCATCGCCAGACAGCAAATGTGTTGGCAGGCCCAGCGCTTCCAGGCGCGCGACCGCTTCAGCGGCGTCGCTGCGCAGTGCATCGCGGAAGTAAAGCGCAACCGCAGGCGCAGCCCCCGCCTTGTACCAAATCACGCTGGCGCCGGCTGGCGCATCATGCGGCGTTGGATCATCCGGGGCGGCAAAAGCCTTGCGCCCAAGGCGCACGGTTTGGCCTTTGATCTCCGCCACGATGCCGTCGCCGGGGATTTCTTCGGCCTGCGTTGCAGCCACGCCGGGTCCCGCCGCATCCACCAGGGCACGCGACAGGGGATGGCGCGAAATCCGCGCCAGGCGCGCGGCTTCGCTTAGGGTTTCGGCGTCGTGGCTGGAGATCAGCAAAGGGCGGCCCAATGTCAGCGTGCCGGTTTTGTCGAGGACTGCAGCATCGGCGACAGCCAAGCGCTCCAACGCGTCGCCAGAGCGCACAAGAATCCCGCGCTTGAACAATTTGCCCGTCGCCACAACCTGCACCGCCGGCGACGCAAGCCCCAGCGCACACGGGCAGGTGATGATCAAGACAGCGGCGGCGTTCATCAACGCAATGCGCCATCCGTCCCATCCCAGCGCCAGCACCCAGCCGGTGAAGGTCAGTGCGGCCAGCGTATGCACGATCGGCACATAATATGTCACCGCGCGATCAACGAGGCGCATTTGCGCGCCGCGATGTTGTTCCCCGGCTTCGATCATGCGCGCCAATTCCGCCACCAGCGACGCATCCGCCGTAGCTTGCGCGCGCGCTGTGACAGGGCGGGTGAGATTTACAACGCCTGCATGCAGAACATCACCCGGGCCTGCAGCCACCGGCGCGCTTTCCCCGGTGATCAGGGCGCGATCAACATCTGAGACCCCCGTCAGCACCACACAATCCACCGGCGCCCGATCGCCCGGCGACAACAGGATGCGATCATCCACCGCGATTGCGCGTGCGCTGACCAACTCGGTTGTTCCGTCATTGCGCAGCCGCTGTGCAGAAATCGCCGAAAGCGCCAGCAATTCTTTCGCGGCGCTGCGGGCTTTTTCGCGGAACTGGTGATCAAGATAACGCCCGATCAGCAACAGGAACAACAGCATCGAGACGCCGTCAAAATAAGCATGTTCGCCGCGCAGCAATGTTTCCAACACCGACACCGACAGCGTCAGCACGACGGCCAGAGAGATCGGCACATCCATGTTGGCGCGCCCCTTCGACAGCGCACCCCAAGCGGAGCGGAAAAACGGCCGCGCCGCATAGAGACAGCACGGCAGCGCAATCATGCCGGAAATCAGATAAAACAGCGTGCGCGTGCCTTCACCCATGTCGCCGGCGCCTAAGCCGGCCCACACGCTGATCGACAACAACATCACATTCATCGATGCAAACGCCGCTACGCCCAGACAGCGCAACAGGAAGCGGCCTTCCTCATCAACCTCTTTCGCGCCAACCACCGGATCAAACGGGCGCGCCTCATAGCCCATGTGATCCAGATGATCGACCACGGCGCGCGGGCTGACGGCCCCGGGCGCCCATCGCACCGTGAGACGTTGCGTTGAGAGATTCAGACGGGCGTCTGCAACGCCGGGCATCGCCAACAGGCCGCTTTCGATTTTGCGAATGCAGCCGGCGCATTTGGCGCCTTTCACCGACAGTTCAAGACTTGCTTGGCCGGCTTTGTCGATCCGCACAAACGGCGTTGGATCGGGGCGTTCGTCGCGGCGATCCTGCGGCAGAGCCAAACCCGATGGGCAACCGACATCGCCAGCAAGGTCCAGAGCTACCATGACAGCGCTCCGGTGAATTCAAAGGTCTCGCCAGCGCCCTGTGCTTGGCCGCGCAGTTTCCAGGCGCCCGCCCCCAGGGTTGCGATATCGGTCCGGTAAAGCCCAGGGTCCACTTCGGTGAAAGCCAGCGCAATGTCTTGGCGATCCGTGGTTGGGCGACGCAGGGCTGCATCAATCGACAAGCCGCGTACCGGCGCGCCCGTGCGGTCTGTGAACGCCACAATTAAAGCGGGCGCCCCCGCATCGCGGATGAAGCGCGCTTCAGCCTGCCAGCCCAAGGCTGTCTGGCGCGCCCGGGCGTCCAGCGTTTTATTGTACTCAAGGCCCTGCACATAGGATCGCTTCACGTCTTCGCCGGGAAAGCTTTGCACTGCGAGGGTGATAAACAAAATATTCATCGCGATGATGACGCCGAAAAAACTCAGCAGTATCACCAGAACGTGCCAGCCTTTCAGCACAAATTCGCCGCTTGGGCGCCGCCGCTGCGGGGCGTTTATGGAGAAAGAGGCGGGGCGTGTCATTGTGTCTTCCCTGGGTGTTGCTTGTGCTGTGTGCGGTGTGTTGGCCGTGACGCTGAGCGTCACGGGGCCTGGAAGCCGACGGTTTGTCGCGCCTCGAGTCCGGTTTTGGGGTTGGTCGCGATGAAGGTCACATGCGTTTGGCCCGCGGGGACGCCGCGCGGGGCCACCACATAAAGGCGGATCGGGGTGACAGCGTCCTGCGTGAGACGGATGCTCAGCCCGTCTGTGGGGGCAGGGGCGCCGGAGGAATCGCGCAAGGCAAAGCTGCTGTCGGCGGACAGCTGGATTTTCAGGTCCAGGGTGTCGGTTTGCATATTGGCCAGCTTCAGCGTGTAGGCGTTGCGCACCGCGCCATCGCTCAAGACCACATAAGCCGGGCTGCGATCACGGATAACGTTGAGCGACAATGTGTTTCGCGTCGCCAATGAAAAGAGCATCAGGCCTGAAACCGCCGCCAGCAATCCGGCATATAAAACCGTGCGCGGGCGCAGCCACACAAAGCGTGGCCTTTCCTTGTTCAGGCGACGGGCGGCGTTGAGATCATTGTCATAGGCGATGAGCCCAGTCGGGCGGCCTACCTTCGTCATGATCGCATCGCATGCATCAATGCACAGGGCGCAATTGATGCACTCCAATTGCGTGCCGGCCCGGATATCGATGCCGGTCGGGCAGGCGGCGACGCATTGGTTGCAGTCGATGCAATCGCCGCGTCCGTCCCACGTCTCGCCTTTCTTGTGGGATCCACGCGGTTCGCCGCGGTCGCGCCGATACGTGACCTGATGGGTTTCGTTGTCGATCATCGCGGCCTGGATGCGCGGCCACGGGCACATATAAATGCAGACCTGTTCGCGCATCGTGCCGGCCAGCGCATAGGTTGTGAATGTGAGGATGCCGACGAACAGATAGATCACCGACGAGGCCTGGCCGGTGAACAATTCCACGAGCAGCGTGGGGGCGTCGCCGAAATAAAACACCCACGCCCCGCCGGTCGCAAGCGCGATCAACACCCACACCGCATGCTTGCCGAGCTTTTTCCCAAACAGCGCAGCCGTCATCGGCTGTCTATCCTGGCGCAGACGCTGATTGCGATCACCTTCAAAGAATCGCTCGACATAGATGAACAGGTCGGTCCACACGGTTTGCGGGCAGGCATAGCCGCACCAGATTCGGCCAAACAGGGCGGTGGCGAGGAAAAGGCCAAGCGCGGCCAACACCAAAAGCCCGACAATATAATATACTTCCTGCGGCCATAATTCGATCGGGCCAAAATAGAAACGGCGGCCCTCGAAATCGACCAGCGCGAGTTGGTCTGGCCGTCCTGCACCGCGATCCCAGCGCAGCCACGGCGTGATATAATACACCGCCAGCAACACAATCATCGCGATCCATTTCAATTGCCGAAAGCGGCCATGCACCAGCTTCGGATGGATCGGTTCACGCTTCTTGTAGAGCGAGGCGGCTGCGCCCTCATTCACCGCGGAGGCATCAATGTGCTCGTCGTCGGGTTGCGGTTTGCGGTCGATGAGGTTGTGCACGGTCATGATGATGTGTGTGTTCCATTCAAGCACGAAGAGAGCAGCGGCGCATGAAGCATTGGAATGTCGGCGCCGCTGTTCTGGCTCAAGCACGCAACGATTCGCACACGCTGCAGATCGTTGCGCGGTTTATCGCAGCGGGGCCAGTTTTGGCGCTGCCGCGGGCGGCGGCGCCACGGCGGCCGGTTCGGTGGCGGGCGTAGCCGGCGGCTCCGGTTCGCCGCCACCGCGCGTCCAGACATACACCGCCAGCGCCTTGATCTGTTCGGGGCGCAAACGATTGCTGAACGACGGCATGACCCCGTTGCGGCCTTGGACGATCTGTTTGACGATTTCATCCTTTGTGCCGCCATACAGCCAAACCTGATCTGTCAGGCTGGGCGCCCCAATCGAACGATCGCCGGAGCCATCGTCCCGGTGACATGAAGCGCAATTCTGCGCATACAAGGCGGCTCCGCGGGCTGCTGCGGCGGCGTCATGCGCACTGC
>JBIKVO010000465.1:0-2616 GCA_044356795.1 Caulobacterales bacterium | reverse complement strand
TGCCCGTGTCATCAGGGTTTGGCGCAACTGATCGCCCTTGACGTTGAACTGCCGCTGCAACAGCGCCAAGGCCGCCGCCACATGCGGCGCCGCCATCGAGGTGCCCTGCAGATAGCCGTAATTGCAGCGCGGCGCGGCCTGCTTGGTTTCCGGGTCAAAGCAGTTTTCCGTGGTCGTGCGGATCGACAGCACCCCATCCGGGCGGCCGTCATTGTCACTGTCGGCGAACACGTCGCCGCCCGGTGCGATGATGCTGATCTCGGGGCCGAAATTGGAGTAGAAGGCCAGATTGCCGCGCGCATCGCCGGCCCCCACCACCACCACGCCCTGGCAATTGGCCGGTGCGAAATTCGCCGCCGGGCTGCCCTTGTTGCCCGCCGCGACCACAATCACTGACCCGCGCCGGTTCGCGTCATTGATCGCCGCCTGCATGGATTGCGGGCACGGGATGGGAACCGACAGGCTCATATTGATGACATCCGCCGCCGTTGGATTGATCACCCGGTCGCCATTTTCCAGCACCGCCGGCGCAAGCCCCGACGCCCAGCGGATCGCACTGATGATGTCTTCCAACTCGCCGCCGCATTTGCCCAGCGCGCGCACCGGGATCACCGATACATTCCACGCCGCACTCGCCACGCCTTTGCGGTCATTGGTCATCGCGGCCCCGATGGTGCCGGCGACATGGGTGCCGTGATAGGAGTTTTCGAGGCCCGGCCGGCACGCATCGCCTGGATCATTCGCATCGCGATCGACACCATCGCCGTCATTGCCGCGATCGAAATCGGTAACCAAATCAATGCCAGGCAGGATATTGGGATTGCCGCGCACATCGGGATGGGCGGCCTCGATGCCGGTATCGATCACCGCCACCCGCACCGCGCGCGCCCCGACATTGCGGGCATTTTGCCAATAGGGCTCAAAGCCGGCCCCGCCGGGCGACTGGTTCGCGCCCGTCCCTGCGCCGCGATAATGCCACTGCAGCGACAACAGCGGATCATTGGGCAGCGCGCCGGTGGCCGCTTGCTCATCCCCCGCAGCCGGGGCCAAGGGGCCAGCGCCCGTTGACGGAGTCGACGGCGTGGTGGGGGTGGTGGGCGCAGCCGGCGGCGGCGTTTGCTTGGCCGGCTGGAACCATTCCATGCGGTCAATCTGGACCACATAATTCTTCTCAACGAACTGGAACTGCCCAGAATCCCGCAGCCGCTGATAGGTGCAGATGGTTTTCAGCGCCATGTCCGCCTCCAATTGGGCGGGCGTGACATTGCGCGGGCAGGTTTGGCCGGTGTCTTCCACCGTCTCGACAACGCCATCGCCAGCGATCGGCTTTTGCGGCGTGCCGACCGCAGCCGGGCTTGCCGCTGGCGTGGCCTGCGTCGTTTCAGCCGGCGCCTGGTAGCGCGTGGGGCTGGGGCCGCGCAGATCAATCTTGATGAAGCCGGACTCATCGGGGAGGATTTCCGCCTCCTTGATGCGCAGCCGATTGAGCACTGTGGAGACATCGCGCTTGGCCTCATCGACGGCGTTCTCCACCGCTTCGACCAGCACCTGCGGGTTCAGCTCCAACATCTGCTCAGGCGACATGCTGCGGGCCATGGTGATGCCAAGCGATTGGGCAGCGCCGCGCGCTTGATCCTTCACCTTCGCCCCGATCAGCACCTCGCCGACGACAAATTCCGGCTTCTTCACCACCAGCAGTTCCGGCATCGCCGCTTCCGGCGCCACGGCCGCTTCACCGATGATGCGGAATTCGGGCGCGACATCGGCCAGCTTGGGCGTACCGGTCTGGTCACCGCCCTGCATCTGGGTGATCCAGGCATTGATCTGGTCGCAGGCGCCAAGCGCCAGCAAAGGCGCCACCACTAGAGCGATGCGCGCTGCGCGAAACCGATTGGCCATAGACCCGCTCCCCACGGACGAAACACCCTCATGCGATCATGAACGGCTCGGCGGCCCGAAACAAGCGTCTTGGGTGGCTGTCGGCCAAGCTTTTCGCGTACAAGACGGGCGATGACGCTGTATCCGATCGCCGAAACCGCCGCCGAGGCCGCAACCCCCGACGCCCCCACCGCCCGCACCGCCCAAGAGGCGGCGCGCAAATTGGGGATGCCGGTCTTTTTGTCCATCGAACCGCTGCCGGAGCGGTTTGTCAGCGCCGCCGCGGCCGAGGCGGGGGTGGACAATCTGTATGGCGACGGCCGCTACAGTCTGAACGTCGTCGATGGCGCGTGGCGGGTGTTTGTACGGTTTTTTCGGGCGGCCCCCGCAGCCCCCGTCGCCCGCACCGCCACCCTGGCCAGCCAAAAGCCGCTGGGCTTTGCCCGCACCCCGGAAGACGCCATGGCCATTTTGGGCGCGCCGGCCGAGCGGGTCGTCGAGCCGGCGGCCAAGATTTACCGGACCTTCGCCCGCGCCCGCGCCCGTTATGGCGCCGCCCTCGCCGAAGGCTATGGCGAATTGGCCCCGCGGGAGAACGGCTTTTCCCTGCTGGTCACTTTCTGGCGCCCGATCCGCGCCACACCGATCACGCCCGTGGAGCGGGCCGAAATCGCCGCCCGCGTGCGCGCTCCGCTGCGCGGCCCCCCAGGCCAGGACCACCCCTTTATCGGCCTGTTT
>JBIKVO010000464.1:0-2624 GCA_044356795.1 Caulobacterales bacterium | reverse complement strand
AGACCGCAGAACGCTTCGGCGATCTTGTCTTTTCATTGGCGCTGGCCATTGGCGCTGGCCATTGGCGCTGGCCATTGGCGCTGGCCATTGGCGCTGGCCATTGGCGCTGGCCATTGGCGCGTGTGGTCCTTGACCGCAAAACATAATGGACGCGCCGATCGCGGTTGTGGCGGCAGATTACTTTCTGCGTGAAGAGGACGTCGCCGGTAATGACCGCACCGTCAAGCGGCAATTCCTTGAACAGCGTCAAGGCCGCGCTCATCTCTTTTTGGTCAGGCGCGACAACCAAATCGCCGATCACAACACGCAAATCGCTGGCAAACGCCGACAATAAGTGAATGGTTTTCGCGTAAAGACGCGGCTGCCATGCGGGGTTTTGCCGTCGATGGCGATGTGGCGGGTTGCGTCCTCGCCCGGCGCGAAAGCGCCGCGCCGCGCGCTCACGCTATCCCCATCCAGGGATTGGAAAAACAATGATAAGGCGCGTGGGCCGGGGCCTGCCCGCTATCGACGCCCAATATGCGCACGAGCCACACTTCCGGCCTTAATCGGCCGCCGCCGCGAAACATCGCGATCCGATCCTTGGCGCCCGCGCTTGTCCTCGATCTCACCCCAAGCATCCCAAAGCGCACGAACCGTGACCGGCCCTCCCCATGCCGATGGCCAACCCATGCCGATGGCCAACCCATGCCGATTGCCAACCCATAGAGTTCGATTTGCCGCCCCGATCACCCAGCCAAGCCTTCGGTTCCTTGAATTACGCCGTGCAGGTCCGATTCGGTCTTGACGAACAAACGCCCAAGCCGGAGCGACGGCGTTCAGCGAAACGGCGGCTCCTCAAAACTGCGCAGCTTGCGCGAATGCAAAGACGCGGTGTCCTGCTTGAGGATGTCGATCGTCTTCATGCCAATGCGCAAATGCTCCCCAATGGCGCGCTCATAAAACCGATCTGCAGCGCCGGGCAGTTTAATCTCACCGTGCAGCGGCTTGTCGGAAACACACAGCAAAACGCCATATGGAACCCGCGTTCGGAAGCCTTGCGTTGCGATGCATGCACTTTCCATATCCACAGCCACCGCGCGCGACTGCGACAACAATCGTCGCTCTTGCAGATAATTCAGTTCCCAGTTGCGATCGACATAAGACACCACGGTGCCCGTCCGCAGCCGACGCCGCAAAGCTTCGCGATCCTCGCCGCTGACCGCCAACGCAGCCTGCTGCAGCGCGACCTGCACTTCAGCAATCGCGGGGATCGGAATATCGAGCGGCACGATGTCGTCCAGTACTTTATCGCGGCGCCAATAAGCGTGCGCCAAAACATAGTCACCGATGCGTTGAGTATGGCGCAGTCCGCCACAATGGCCAACCATCAACCAGCAATGCGGACGCAAAACCGCCAAGTGATCCGTGATGTTTTTCGCGTTCGACGGGCCCACGCCGATATTGATCAAGGTGACGCCGGCCCGCCCTTCTTCCATCAAGTGATAGGCCGGCATCTGGTATTTCCGCCAGGGCGCATTCAGGGCGGCCTCTTCCGGATCGGGCGTGTCGCCGTCAATCGTGACGCCGCCCGGGCAGGATAAACGATACCGATGCGGCTCGGCCTTTACCTTCGCCGCGGATGTGCGGACAAACTCCTCAACATAGCGCTGGTAGTTGGTAAAAAGGATCCAGTCTTGGACATACGCCCACGCTGTGCCGGTATAATGCTGGAGACGCTTCAGCGAATAATCGATGCGCGGCGCGTCAAACAGGGCCAGCGGGCGGGCGCCATCAGCGCGATCCACCAATTCACCATCAACAATGCGATCGCCGACTTCCGCCAACTGCGCGAACGGGAAATGCCGCGCCAATTCCGAGGGCGGCGTACGCTCGGGATCATAGCCTTTGGCGCCATCGAGAACAAAAGCGTACGGGATTTCCGTATCGCTGACGCCCGCTGACAAGGTCACGTCATAATCAGCCACCAGCAGATCGAGTTGCTCTTTCAGATAAGGACGGAAAAAACCCGGTTGCGTGATCGAGACCGCATAGCGCCCTGGCCAGATCAATTGTCCGTAAGCGCGCGACAATTTTGGCGCGGGGCCGCGCGGATCATGCGAAACGACCAGTTCCGGATAGCGGAACAGCGCCCGCTCCTCTGGGCTCGGCGGCGCCCCGCCGTCGAGAAACCGCGCCAAAGTTGACGACAGGGCCCCGACCGCGCGGGAATGAAGGGCTTCGAGGCGATCGAGCACCGCCTGCGTGGAAGATTTGTTCACCATGACCGCATCAAGCCGAAAGCGGCCGCAAGGTCAATCGTCGAAGGTGATGGGATCGACCACCCGCGGCCGGCGATATTCGGTGTGGCTCAGCGTCAAGGCGCCGCCCATCACGACGTGAATAGCCGGCGCATAGTCGTAGCTGACCTCCGCCATGATCACCGAGGCGCCAGGCGTCATCAGGCTGGCAGGCAGCGCATAGGAGGCGCCCCGGCTAAGCGCCGCCATCGCCCCGTGTGCTTCGCTCCAGCCGACTTCTGCCGAAGTCGCCGAGAGCACGACAACACTGGTGATCCGCGCATTCAACGGCCCGCCATCGTTGGGAAACATCAGTGGATTGATCGCCGACCAAAGATCGGCAAT
>JBIKVO010000084.1:0-9586 GCA_044356795.1 Caulobacterales bacterium | reverse complement strand
AATCACCGCGATGATCGCGTTGAGATGTATGAGCGTGTACCCTGCTCCCTGAGCGAAAATGGACGCCTCAGGCAGCGGCGGGATAGGGCGGCCAAACCGACGCCGCCTCGATCTGGACGGTCGGTGCGGCCTGCAATGCCACCCATACCGCCGCAATATAGGTCGCCAGCGGCGCGGCAAACGGGCTCTCTTCCCCGGCAAAGACATTGCGGATAAGCACCGGTTCCAGCGCCTTGGGATCGCCCGTGGCCAAGGCGCCCTCATACGCGCCCATCCGCCCGTAAACCGCCCCGGCGATCGCCTTCATTTTTTTGGGCACCGTCAGATCGCCGACGCCGGCCTCGCGCAGACCCGCATCCAGGCTGCGGAAAAAGATATCCACAAACACCTGCAGCACCCGCTCGGCCTCGGGCCGATCCTTGAGGCGCAGCACCGCAAGCCCGCCAAACAGGGCCATCATTTCGAACCGGCCCCCAATCGTGTCAGGCGTACGCCCCGGACCGAACAAGCCTGGTTGGCGTGCGCACTGCGTCACGGTCGACAAAAGCCGCATTCCCGCCGCATGCACCGGCGAAGGTTTAAACAGGGATGAGAACATTCCAGACGCGCAAGCCCCCTTGCCCGGCCGGCCGGCCGGGCTTAGGCAGCGAGATAGATGGTTGGGCGGGCTGGTCAAACCCGGCCCGCAATCCTGTTGACGTCAAATGAAGGATGCACAGATGGTCAAGGCCGGACTGATGACAGCAGCGGCGCTGGCGCTGGCGGGGGCCACGGCAGCGTGCTCGCCCGTGCGCGACGTTCATGGCTTCACCGCAGCCTCGGAGGAACAATTGAAGGTTGAGCCTGGCGTGGACACGAAAGAAACCGTGTCGCGTCGCCTGGGCACCCCTTCCACCGAAAGCATGGTGGATCAGCTCACCTGGTATTACGTCACCGCCACGCAGGAGCGGTTCGCCTTTTATGCCCCCCGGGTGGTTGATCGCGAAGTGATGGCCGTGCGCTTCCGCGCCGACGGTGTCGTCGATTCGGTCGACAAGTTTGGGATCGAGAAAGGTAAGGTCGTCCGCTACAGCGCGGACCGCACCCCCACCCGCGGCCGCGAGCTGGGCATCATTGAGCAGATTTTCGGCAATGTCGGCCGCGCCCCGCCGATCGCCTCCGAAGAAGACCGCAGCAGCCCCAACCGGCGGCGCTAAGGCTGGAACCGCGCCGACAATCAAACAGCAAAAACCCCGGCATCACTGCCGGGGTTTTCATTTGCATCCTGGTGATCCTGATTACCCGCCCATCTGGGCCAACACCGCCAACATCAGCAGCGCCACGATGTTGGTGATCTTGATCATCGGGTTCACTGCCGGGCCGGCCGTGTCCTTGTAAGGATCACCGACAGTATCGCCTGTGACGGACGCCTTGTGCGCGTCCGAGCCCTTCTTGTGGATCACGCCGTCCTTGTCTTTGAAACCGTCTTCAAAGGACTTTTTGGCGTTGTCCCAGGCGCCGCCGCCCGACGTCATGGAGATCGCGACGAACAGGCCAGTGACAATCACGCCCACCAGCATTGCGCCCAGCGCCGCCAGCGCCTGATCGCGACCGGCAATGGCGTAGATGCCGAAGAACAGCACGATGGGCGACAAAACCGGCAGCAGCGACGGGGCCACCATTTCCTTGATCGCCGATTGGGTCAGGATGTCGACGGCCTTGCCATAGTCGGGTTTCGCCGTGCGCTCCATGATGCCGGGGATCTCGCGGAACTGGCGGCGGACTTCCTCCACCACCGATTGCGCCGCACGGCCAACCGCCGTCATGCTCATGCCGCCGAACAGATACGGCAGCAGGCCGCCGATAAACAGGCCGACGATCACATAGGGGTTCGAGAGAGCAAAAATCGCACCGATATTGGCAACATCAATACCCGCAAAGAAGGGGTACTCGGTCGGGTTGCTGGCGTAATATTTCAAGTCTTCGAAGTAAGCCGCAAACAGCACCAGCGCGCCAAGGCCCGCCGACCCGATGGCGTAGCCTTTGGTCACGGCCTTCGTGGTGTTGCCGACCGCGTCGAGCGCATCAGTGGTTTTGCGCACATCCGGGGGCAGTTCCGCCATCTCGGCGATGCCGCCGGCATTGTCCGTCACCGGGCCGAACGCATCGAGCGCCACGATGATCCCGGCCACCGCCAGCATCGTGGTCACCGCAATGGCGATCCCGAACAGGCCCGCCAGCGCGTTGCAGGCGATGATGCCGGCCACAATCACAAGCGCCGGCAGCGCGGTCGATTCCATCGACACCGCGAGGCCCTGGATCACATTGGTGCCATGGCCCGAGACCGAGGCCTGCGCCACGCTGACCACCGGGCGCTTGCCGGTGCCGGTGTAATATTCCGTGATCCACACAATCAGGCCAGTCACCACCAGACCGATGATGCCGCAGATGAACAGGCCCTGGCCCGTGATCGCCATGCCCTGCACCGTGGCGATCGCGCCAAATCCAGACGGATTGACAATGGTGATCGCCGCCGCGAGCCCGCCGATCGACAGCACGCCCGCCGCCCATAGGCCCTTGTACAATGCGTTCATGATATTGTTGTCCGGGCCCAGGCGAACAAACAGCGTGCCGATGATCGAGGCGACGATCGCCACGCCGCCAATCGCCAGTGGCAGCAGCATCATCGCTTCGATCACACCGGGGGTGTCGCGGAACAGGATCGACGCCAGCACCATCGTCGCCACGGTGGTCACGGCGTAGGTTTCAAACAGGTCCGCCGCCATGCCCGCGCAGTCGCCGACATTGTCGCCGACATTATCGGCGATCGTTGCGGGGTTGCGCGGATCATCTTCCGGAATGCCTGCTTCGACCTTACCCACCATGTCGCCGCCGACATCGGCGCCCTTGGTGAAGATGCCGCCGCCCAAACGCGCAAAGATCGAGATCAGCGAGGCGCCAAAGCCAAGCGCTACCAGCGCATCCACCACCAGCCGGCTCTCCGGCTTGTTGCCCATCATCTCGGTCAGGATGAGATAATAGACCGCCACGCCCAGCAGCGCGAAGCCCGCCACCAGCATCCCGGTCACAGCGCCCGACTTGAACGCGATGTCGAGCCCCTTGGCGAGACTGCTGCGCGAGGCTTCCGCGGTGCGCACATTGGCCTGGACCGACACATTCATGCCGATGAAGCCGGCAAGGCCCGACAGCACCGCCCCGATCACAAAGCCAACTGCGACCAATGGGCCAAGCAGAATGCCGATCAAGATCGTCACGCCGCCGCCGACCCAGGCAATCGTGGTATATTGGCGGTTCAGATAAGCGCGCGCGCCTTCCTGAATGGCGGCGGCAATTTCTTGCATGCGCTCATTGCCAGGGCTTTGCGCCTTGATGTTCTGGACCATAACCCAGCCATAAAGGGCGGCGACCAGGCCGGCCAATATGGCAAGCCAAAGGGCGGGATGAATATCCATGTGCGATCAGTGTCCTGCTGTCCCCACCCGGAAACGGGCAGGTCTATGTGAGTGTTTGGCGAAGCAAGCCTCAGCCTGACGCTGTGCGCCATACCGTGTCAGCCCCGCTGGTTGGCGACGGCTATGCCAAAGCGCGCGGCGTGACGCAATGGCGCCATAATCCTTCGACTGCGCAGCGATCACGTCGCCCTCCGCGCAGCCGGGGTGCGGCGAAGGCTGTTGATGAATAAAAGCTGCACCTCTTTCACTGCCCCTTCGCCAAGCACAGCTTTCGCCGCCTGGGTGAAAATCACCGTCGCACGCGGGATATTGAGTTGATCGTCGCGGGTGGCGGCGGCGAGGTCGTTTTCGTGACTGGCGCGCAACAGGGCGTCGCGCAGGAAATGGCCGCGCTCACGCAGGGACCGGGCGTCAACGCCATCAGGCGTGAGAACGCGCACGGTCACATAGATATAGTTGCGCAGCTGCCCTTGGCGCACGATCGGCGTCACCAGATTGGGCGTTTCGAGATGGCGGGCGGGGTCGGCGGGGGGCGGCTCACCGGACAAGGGATCGGGCGCCGCTTTGGCCGGGGCATTATCGGCGGCCCGCGCCGTTCCAAGCCAGCCAGGCGAGACCGACATGGCGGCGGCCGCCATGGCCATGCCAATCAAACCGGCAGCGATACAGCGGGGAGTGAACATGGCCGCACACTCGCCGCGCTTGGTTACCGGGTGGTTAGCGCAAGCCCTCATTGGCGCCAAGAGAGTGGCGATAGCCGCCGCCGGCGGGCCGCCCATCGCAGGTCACGGCCGCCCCCTCCGCCACGCGCCCGATGCGCCTAATCCCTTCAGCGGCGAACGCCGCGATCTGCGCCCGCGCCCGAGGCGGTGCGGTGAACAGGATTTCGTAGTCGTCGCCATCGAACAGGCGGGCGGCGTCCAGCGGGCGGGCCGCAAGCCATGCTTGCGCCCGCGCCGATCGCGGGATTTCGGCCCCGTCCAACGCCAGCGCCATGCCAGATGCAGCTGCGATCTTGGCGGCGTCGCCGAACAGGCCGTCGGACACATCCATCGAGGCGCTTGCAACCGCAGCAATCAAGGGCGCCACATCCAGGCGCGGCGACGGCAGCCGGTAGCGCGCGGCCAGCGCTGCGCGTGTCGCGGCGTCGATCTCAGCGCCATCGCCTCGCGCCGCCAACAGCCCCAAGGCGCCATCCCCGATCGGGCCGCTGATCCACACATCGTCCCCCGCCCGCGCCCCCGATCGCGACGGCGGATCGGGCCGCAGCGGCACGCCAATCGCCGTGATCGACACCATCATCGGTCCCGGCGTCGACACCGTGTCGCCACCCAAAAGCGTGCAGCCAAACAGCGCCTGATCCACCCCAAGCCCGCCTGCAAAGGCTGCGATCGCGGCAGGATCACGCGATGTCGGCCATGCCAGGGTCAGCAGATAATGCAGCGGCTGAGCGCCCTTGGCGGCAAGATCCGACAGGTTTACCCGCAGCGCCTTGCGCGCGATGAGATCGATCGGATCGTCGGGCAGAAAATGCACGCCCTCCACCAGCGCATCCGTGGTGACGACCAAACCCGCAAACGATTCCAAAACCGCCGCATCATCGCGCAGACCACGCGCGCCGGGCGCTGTCGCCAAAGGCGCAAAATAGCGGGCGATGATGGCAAACTCATCGCCGCCGCTCACATCGCGTCTCGCGCTTTTGCAACTGAATCGAGGGTTGCGTTGATGAAGCCGGGTTCAGGCCCGTCAAAAAACATGCGCGCGATTTCGACATATTCGTCGATTACCACTTCGAGCGGCGTCGCACGAAAGCGCAGTAATTCCGTCACGCCGGCGCGCAGGATGGCGCGCACCACCGCATCCAGCCGCTCCAAGCGCCAGCCATCGGCAAGGCGTTCAGCAATCCGGCGATCAATGACCGTCTGCTGCTCGACCGCGCCTGAGATCAAGCCGCCAAACAGCGCCTCATCGAGAGCCACAACCGTCGCCGTCCCATCGCCTTCGTTGTCATCATCGCGCAGGATCGGCAATCGCCCCATGCGCCCTTCATTCTCCACACTCGACGCAGACGACCCCGAAAGCTCCATCGAAAACAGACCCTGTACCGCAGCAAGCCGCGCTGCGCGCTTGTCGGCGAAAGCCGCCGCGCTCACGACTGGCCCAACACGAAACGACGCCGCGCCTGCACCATCATCAAACACGCACGCGCCGCTTCTGCGCCCTTGTTTGCGCCCATCGGATTGGCGCGCGCCTCAGCCTGAGCGATGGTTTCCACGGTCAAAATGCCGTACCCAATCGCCAGCGTGTCGCGCACCGCCAAATCCATCAGCCCGCGCGCACTTTCCCCGCACACATAGTCGTAGTGCGAGGTTTCCCCACGCACCACACAACCCAGTGCAATATAGCCGTCATAGCTGCCCGCGCGCGCCGCCATCGCAATGAAGCCAGGAATCTCAAACGCGCCCGCCGCCTCCAGAACCACACCCGTCGCGCCCGCTTCCGCCAACATCGCCATCGCTTGCGTGGTCATTGTGTCGACGACATCGGGATAATAGCGCGCGGCCACCACAAGGATGCGTGCGCCCGGGATGTGGGGGATCGGACCGCTGTCATGATCAGTCTTCATGGTGATCCTCCGCATGCGTGAATTGCCGCCATCCCGCGATGCTCAAACCATAGCCGTCGATGCCAACGATTTTCTGCGGCGCATTGGAAATCAGCGTCATGGCGCGCACGCCCAATTCGCGCAGAATTTGCGCCCCGACGCCATACTCCCGCAGCGCCCGTTCATGCGGATCGACCGGCTGGGGGGCGGCGCCAAAGCGGCGCGTTACGCCAAGCGGATCCAAATTGCGAATCAACACCAAGACACCGCCATCCGGCTCGGCCGCAATTTGCGCAATCGCTGCATCCACCAGCCCCGCCCGCGATCCCGCTTCGCCCAGAACATCGGCGGCGAAATCAACGCGGTGCATACGCACCAGAAACGCCGCCTCGCTGCCCGGCTGGCCCTTGACCAGCGCCACATGCTCCACCCCATCCAGCACATTGCGAAACGCAATCAGGCGAAACGGTCCATGCCGGGTTTCAAACGCCGTCTCCATCGCCTTCGCAACAAGGCGATCATTGGCGCGGCGATAGGCAATGAGATCGGCAATCGTGCCGATTTTCAAAGCATGCAATTGCGCAAACGTGATCAGATCCGGCAGGCGCGCCATGGTGCCGTCGTCGTTCATGATCTCGCAAATGACCGCCGCCGGCAAAAGACCAGCCATCCGCGAGATGTCCACACTGGCTTCGGTGTGGCCCGCGCGCACCAGCACCCCGCCTTCGCGCGCGGTCAGCGGAAACACATGCCCCGGCGAGACGATGTCAGTTTCGCCTTTGCTGGGATCGATCGCCACACCAATTGTGCGGGCGCGGTCGTGCGCGCTGATGCCGGTGGTGATGCCCTCACGCGCTTCAATCGACACGGTGAAAGCGGTGGAGTGGCGCGTCTGATTGCGCGCAGCCATCGGCGACAAACCAAGCGCGCGGGCGCGCCCTTCCGTCAGCGCTAGGCAAATCAATCCGCGGCCGTGCTTGGCCATGAAGTTAACCTGCTCGGGCGTGGCAAACTGCGCCGGGATTACCAGATCGCCTTCGTTCTCGCGATCTTCCGCATCGACCAGGATATACATCCGACCATTGCGCGCCTCTTCGATCACCTCCCCGATCGGGGTGATGGCGCGCTTTAAATCATCAAACGGGTTAGGTGCGGGCATAGCCATTCAGTCGGGTTTTCGATCGGCGAGATACGCCGCAAGCCGCGCCACGTAGCGCGCCAGCATATCAGCTTCAAGGTTCACGCTGTCGCCGAGCTTCAACCGCGACAAGGTGGTGACCGCCCAGGTGTGGGGAATGATCAAGACATCAAATACCGTCCCCGCCACGCTGTTCACCGTGAGCGACACCCCATCAATGGCGATCGAGCCCTTCGCCGCGATCAGGCCGGCAATGCTTTCGGGCGCGCGGATATGGATGCGCCATCCCGCCCCCTCCTGCACCACCGAAACCACCGCGCCCAGGCCATCGACATGGCCCGACACGATGTGCCCGCCCAGTTCGTCGCCAAGCTTGAGGCTGCGCTCCAGATTGACGTGATCGCCCACCATCAATCGCGCAAGGCTGGTGACCGCCAGCGTTTCAGACGCCAGTTCCACCACATGGCGCGCGCCGCCCGCATGCGGGGCGACCGCCACCACCGTCAAACAGGCGCCGTCATGGGTGATCGAAGCGCCAAGGGCGATCGACGCTGCGTCATAGGGGCTGTCGATGGTCAACCGCCGCAGGCCCGGCTGATCCTCGATCGCGGCCACCTTGCCCATCGCACTCACCAGACCGGTGAACATCGCCCTATCCCTCGCTGCAGTCATAGCGTTCCCATAGATCGGGTCCGACGGCGCTGACGCCAAGCCTGCGCCAGCGGCGGGCGTCGGCCAAAGCGACAAGGCCGAGGGGGCCAATGGCGTGACGGCCCTCTTGTCCCAGAACCAGTGGGGCGCGAAACCACTCGATGCGGTCGACGCAACCGGCGCGCAGGAAACCAGCCGCGATTTGACCGCCGCCTTCCAGATAGACAGAATCAATACCCGCCGCGCAAAGATCAGCGCAGACAGCCGCCACATCCAACCCGCCGGCCCCGCCCGCGACCGCCTTTACCGTTAGGTGCGGCCCCCGCAAGGCCGCAATCCGGGCGTCGGAAGCCGCCTCGCCCACATAGATGCGCACCGGCGCCGTGCCGCACGCGCTGCGCACCAGTGCGGCGGTTTCTGGGGTGCGGGCCTGGGTGTCCAAGACGACGCGCAGCGGCTGGCGGGGGGGCGGCGGATCGGTCCGCGCAGTGAGTTGGGGATCATCGGCGAGCAGCGTGCCGACGCCAACCAGCACCGAATCGTGGGCGGCGCGCTGTTGATGGACGATCGCGCGCGCTTGCGCCCCGGTAATCCAGCGGCTTTCGCCAGACGCGGTGGCGATCCGGCCGTCCAGGCTCGTGGCCAGTTTGAGCGTGACAAGCGGCCGTTTCATCAGCCGCGCCGGTCGCGCCGCTTGCCCCCTGGCGGTTCCAGCCCTTCCACGATATCGCGGAAATCGCTGGCCTCATCGAACGCCTTATAGACCGAAGCGTAGCGGACATAAGCCACCTTATCCAGCTCGGCCAAGGCATCCATCACCAGTTCGCCGATCTTGGCGGATGGGATATCGGTTTCGCCCAAGCTTTCCAGCTGCCGCACGATGCCAGACACCAGCTGGTCAATCCGTTCCGGCTCAAATGGGCGCTTGCGCAGCGCAATTTCGACCGAACGCGAAAGTTTGTCGCGATCAAACGGCGAGCGCTTGCCCGAGCGCTTCAGAACCGTCAGCTCCCGCAACTGAACGCGTTCAAAGGTCGTGAAGCGAGCGCCGCAGGCGGTGCAGTGGCGCCGGCGGCGAATGCAGGCGCTGTCTTCTGTGGGCCGACTGTCGCGGACCTGGGTCTCTTCGTTCTGACAAAACGGGCAGCGCATCAGTATTCCTTGGCAGGGTCACGCAGGTCGGCAAGATCGCGGCGAATCAGCCTCGATTCTAGCGTTGGCCCCGTCGCGAATCTGGTTGAAAAGGCTCGGGCGCTCTCCGGCATATCCATTTATGCGCGGGTTATGCGGCGAGTGCAACGGGCTGAGCGATCAGGGCCAGATCCTCAATCATGAACCCGCCATAATGGCCGCTCAAAATTTGGGGTTCATGCAGGCTTTCGCGTGTTTGCGGCCGATTAATAGTTTTGAGGGTTCGCGCTTCAGGAGCTTGAGGGCGGCTTTGTGGATCAGCGCCAACCCTCTGGCCGAATGGACTTTTCGGGTGCGGCAGCGAACTTCATCGAGCGCCTTTGGCGGTCACTGAAGGACGAATGCGTCTACATCCACGCCTTCGATACCGGCAGCGAGCTGCGCGCAGGGCTGCCGCGGTGGATCACCGACGACAACGCCGAGCGGCCTCACCCGGCCCTTGGCGGGGCCACCCCCGATGAGGCATATACGCAACACGGCGCTCAGCCAGATCCGGGGTTAACCCGGCATTTGGTTGATCCCGAAACCAAACTAGCGGCCTGAAACACA
>JBIKVO010000083.1:0-9607 GCA_044356795.1 Caulobacterales bacterium | reverse complement strand
ATAGATGCGGCAGAAGGTGATGGTGCCAACGAACGGGTCGTCCATGATCTTGAAGGCGAGCATGGAGAAGGGTTCGTCGTCGCTGGCGGTGCGGACCGTCTCTTCCTCGGTGCGATAATCGATCGCCTTGATCGACGGGCGATCGAGCGGGCTTGGCAGATAATCCACCACCGCGTCGAGCAGCGGCTGCACGCCCTTGTTCTTGAACGCCGAGCCGCACAGGATCGGATACCACACCTGATCCACAACTGCCTTGCGGATCAGACGCTTCAATGTCGGTACGTCCGGCTCAGCGCCTTCAAGATAAGCTTCCATCGCGGCATCATCGAGTTCCACCGCCGCTTCAATCAGCTGGCCGCGATAGTCTTTCGCCTGCTCCAGCAGATCGGCAGGGATATCAGTATAGTCGAATTTCGCGCCGAGGCTTTCATCGTGCCAAACGATCGCGCGCATTTCGACGAGATCGATCACGCCCTTGAACGAGCTTTCGATGCCGATCGGCAACTGGATCGGCACCGGGCGCGCGCCGAGGCGGGTTTTGATGTCGTCGACGCATTGGAAAAAGTCGGCGCCCAGCTTGTCCATCTTGTTGGCGAACACGATACGCGGGACTTTGTACTTGTCGCCCTGACGCCAGACGGTTTCGGTTTGCGGCTCCACGCCCTGGTTGCCGTCCAGCACGCACACTGCCCCGTCCAGCACGCGCAGCGAGCGCTCGACCTCGATGGTGAAGTCGACATGGCCGGGGGTGTCGATGATGTTCAGGCGCTTGCCGTTCCAGAAGGTGGTGGTCGCGGCGGACGTAATGGTGATGCCGCGCTCCTGCTCCTGCTCCATCCAGTCCATCGTGGCGTTGCCGTCATGGACTTCGCCAATCTTGTGGGACTTGCCGCTGTAAAACAGAACGCGCTCCGTCGTCGTCGTCTTGCCGGCGTCGATGTGCGCCATGATGCCGAAATTGCGGTAGTCCTCGATCGGATATTGGCGTGCCATGGGGAGTCCCTTTCGGGCCTTTCAGGTTGCAACAACGGCGCAATCGGCGCCGCCATGGTGTGAAATAGGAATTACCAGCGATAATGCGAGAAGGCGCGGTTGGCTTCCGCCATGCGATGGGTGTCTTCGCGCTTCTTCACCGCCGAGCCGCGATTGTTGGCGGCGTCGATCAGTTCTTGGGCAAGGCGATCGGTCATTGTCTGCTCATTGCGGGAGCGCGCCGCGTTCACGATCCAGCGGATCGCTAGCGCCTTGCGGCGTTCGGGCCGCACCTCGACAGGCACCTGATAGGTGGCGCCGCCGACCCGGCGGGAGCGCACCTCGATGGCGGGCGCCACATTGGCGAGCGCATCATGGAACACTTCAATCGGCTCACGCTTCAGCTTGGTCTGAATGCGATCAAGGGCGCCATAGACGATCGTCTCCGCGACCGACTTTTTGCCCTCATACATGACATAATTCATGAACTTGGTGAGTGTTTCATCCCCGAACTTCGGGTCCGGGAGCACTTCGCGCTGCTCGGCGCGGTGACGACGGGACATGCGGCGTATTCCTTCCAGAACGAGATCCCGGATCGGCAGCGCCGTTCGGGATGCTTCTCCCTACGTTCAAATCACTTCGGACGCTTGGCGCCATAGTGCGAGCGGCGCTGTTTGCGGTTCTTGACGCCCTGCGTGTCGAGCACGCCGCGCAGGATGTGGTAGCGCACGCCTGGCAAGTCCTTCACCCGGCCGCCGCGGATCAGCACCACCGAGTGCTCCTGCAGATTATGGCCTTCGCCCGGGATGTAGCACACCGCCTCGATTCCCGTGGTCAGGCGCACCTTGGCGACCTTGCGCAGCGCCGAATTCGGCTTCTTCGGGGTTGTGGTGTACACACGTGTGCAAACCCCACGGCGTTGTGGGCAGGCCTTCAGGGCCGGCGCCTTGTTGCGCTCCGCCAGCGGTTTGCGCGGCTTGCGGATGAGTTGGTTAATCGTTGGCATGGGTCTCGAACGCTGTCCTTAACGCTATCCTTGCACCGGCGGAGAAAGGAGGCCGCCGAACCCCTTGGTCTGAAGCATGAACGCGCGTGGCGAGGGCGACGTTGGCCCAAACGCAAACGACGCTTCCCAGGCCGGCATCGCTATGGGTGTTGCCCATCGACCGGCGGCAGGAAGCGGCGCGAACGCTTGAAGCTGGACGCTGCCCGCGGATGACGGCCCACAAAGCCGCCACCCCGCGTGGAGAGGGGCCATTACAGGGGCAGCGCGGGTGCGTCAAGCATGGAGCGATCGCGGTGCTGTACCCGTTGCCGCAATAAAGGGTGGCGATAGCGATTGAGCGACAATCATGGCCTCTTGGCGGGCGGTTCCAGCGATCAATGCGAAGCGCACGCCCGGCCGGTCTTTGCGAACGAACGGCCCCCTGGCCCGCCCCTCCAGCGGCGCCCGCAAAACCGCCGAAAGGGACGCAAACCGCCACGCCTTGAGCGAGCGGCGGGCGAACCCCTCCTGCGCGCCGGTTGGGGACATCGAGATTTTCAAGGTCATGGCGCGCTGCCGGTATGACTTGGCGGCGCCATTGCCCGGCCATCTCAACCGCACCCCCACACATTCGCGTCAGAAGCGTTTGGCGTTTGCGCCGGACACACCACCTAAGCGCGAACCCAGAGGAGAACGCATCATGCCCCTACTCACATGCCCGTGCGAAAAGAACGCCCCAATGACGCCGATCAACCGCCATGGCGTCGAGATTGACGTGTGCAGCCAGTGCAAGGGGGTTTGGCTGGACCGCGGCGAACTGGAAAAGCTGATGACCATGATGCGCGAGGGTGATGCCGTCCCCGCCGCTCAGGAGCCGTCGCCGCGCCCGCAGACGCCGCCCCAACACGCCCCCCAATATGCGCCCCAGGCCGCGCCGGCCTATCAGCCGCAGCCAGGCTATGCCCCCCAGCCGCACGGCTATGGCGAACGTGGTGAATATGGCGAGCGGGGCGAACGCGGCGAAGGCGGCTACTACGACCCGCGGACCGGCAAGTACAAAAAGAAGCGCGGCCTGGATTTCTTCGACTTCTTCGATTGATCCGGTTCGATTGATCCGCCTGCAATTCCGCCGTCGCCTGGTCTGATCTCACCCGATCAGGCGGCGGCGTGGAATTTGGCGGCGTCCGCCGGGCCAGTAACCACCACTGTCACCCGCTCGCCGTCGATCTGGATTTCGCCGCGCGCGATCGGATGGCCGGCGGCCAGAATCCACACCTCATCCTTGTCGCGGGCGTCGAGCGGGATTTCCGCACCCCGGCCCATGCGCAGAAAATCACGCACCGGCATGCTGGCGCGCCCCAGGATGACGGAGACATCCACCTTCACGCCCTGGACCTGACTTTTCGACATGGCGACGGCCTCTTACTTAGACGGTCATGCAACACGCTTCGGGTTACTCAACTCTCAACGGGCCGGCAGAAGCCGGCGTCCATCTGCGCCAAACCCCGGGTTTGACGGCCTATCCCGATGCATTGGCGCAGATGGAGGCCGATGTCGCCGCTCTGCAGGCCGGAATGGGGCCCGAGCGCCTGTGGCTTCTGGAGCATCCGCCCCTCTATACCGCCGGCATCTCGGCCAAGCCCGAAGACCTGATCGAGCCGAACCGCTTTCCCGTGTTCCACACCGGGCGCGGCGGGCAGTTCACGTATCACGGGCCGGGTCAGCGGATTGGCTATGTCATGCTTGACCTGAAGCGCCGCGACCGCGACGTGCGCGCCCATGTCGGCCGGCTGGAGGCGTGGTTGATTACGGCGCTGGACTGCCTTGGGGTAAGGGCAGGTCTGCGGCCCGGCTGCGTCGGGGTGTGGGTGGACCTGCCGGACGGCCGGGCGGCGAAAATTGCCGCGATCGGCGTCAAGGTGCAGCGCTGGGCGACGTTCCACGGCGTGGCGCTGAATGTGGCCCCCGATCTTTCCCACTTTGCGGGAATTGTGCCGTGCGGCATTCGCCATCATGGCGTGACCAGTTTGGCGGCGCTAGGCGTGCAGGCCAGCATGGCGACGGTCGACGACGCACTTTTAGCTGCGTTTGCGCCGCTTTTTGGCCCTCTCAAATCCTGAAGCCACCCTATATCAAGCGCATGATGGTCTCTTCCCCCCGCCCCAAATCCCCCCCGCCGCCGGAAACCGACGACGATCGCGGGGACTGGTTCTTTGACGAGTTGATGACGCCGCAGCCCGATGCGACGCAGGTGTTTTTGCGGCGACGACTGGAGGCGTTGCAGAAGGAAACGGCGCAGAGAGCCAAGCGCGAAGACGGCGACGCACCGCCGGACGCCTAACAGACCGCGGACATGGCCCTGGCGCCAGGCGGAGTCTTCACCAAGGTCTGCTCAGGCCGCGCAGGCAGGCCGCCGTATCGGCAAAGACCAAGCGGGCGCCGGCGCCGGGCGTCGCGATCATCGTCACGCCGTTTCGCGGCCCGGCTGCCTTGGGTGAACGACACCCCCTCAAGGCCGAATGCGGCCATATGGTTTCGACCGCGCGGGTCGACACGCCTTTGACCTATATTTCGGCGCCCGCGCACCAGGCTTTGCGGATAGAAAGCTCGGGCGCGCGGGCGGTTTTGGGACCATCCCAATGCAGGGGTCCAGCCGGGGTGTCGACGCGCTTGGGTTTGTAGCCATTGGCATCGCCCCGCCGCGCAGGGTCGCGTTCTTCATGGCCAGCGCCAAGAAAGGGCTTGCGCTGAAGGCTCATGGCGCCAGTCATGCGTGTCGTCATGACGTGACGCATCGCCTGTGGACCTTCCGCAACCAGGTGTGAGAGCAACGCGCAATCAGCGGATCGTTGGTGGTCATGTTCGGCGTTCCTCTTCGTCGAAGACCAGCGATGCGTGCGCCGCTTTGCCCGCCCCCTGCAGGCGGCCGGCAACGCACCCACAGCCAATCGCCTTAACGGCAATGCCCAGACGTCACGGTCCACTGCCTGACGCTCAGAGCGAACCGATGGGAAGGCCTGCAGCAAAAGCGCCCGGAGCAGTTTCCCATGCGGTATCGAAGGGCGGCCAATCTTTGAATCCAAGCGCTCAAAATCGGGCGACAGACCCTCAAGAGCTTGATCCATGATGGCCCGGATCGGCGACAGCGGATGCCCGATTGGTCCGCGGGCGTCACAACGCACGACAAAAACCAAGCTTTCGGCACCAACATCCAAGCCGCGCATCACTCTATCCAGCATCCAGAAGCCAGAGACATGGACCCAACCGTTGGCGCCACAGCAGAAGACTATTTCCCCACCCTGCTCAGCGTCAGGAGGCCTGAGTTCAGGACGCCGGCGGAGGCGATAACCCGGCAACGAACTCTCTGCGCGGAGCGCTGCATAGCGCCGTGATGCCCGTGGGATGCGGGTTCCGGGGAACTTCAGCGAAAACAGCCGCTTCTCGGATTTTCGCGGATGCGCCAGCAGCCGGTTACAAGCCGACGTCCTCCCGCAAGCGAGCGATCCGATGCATGCGCTCGTGCAGGATCGTTACGATGCCGATGTCGCCATTGTCGAACCTGCGCCAATAGACAAAGCGCCGTTCGAATCCGAGGACATAGCCCTCAACGCCGAACTCTGCGGGAACCGGGCGCGAGATCACCTCGTGCGTTTCGATCGTCTCGAAGGCCGCGAACAGGTCGGTGATAGGGCGGTCGGCCTGCTCAGCGCCCCATCGCTCGCTTGTATGGCGGTAGATCGCGTCGAGGCGGTGAGACGCAGCCTCCTGGACGCAGACCAACGCCATTCTCGTTTATGCCCTGTTGCGCGCGATGACCTCGGCCGCCGTGAGCGCATGGTCGCTAGACCCGGGGGCAGCGAAGGCATGCGTCCGTTCCGCTTTCAGCCGGTCGAGCGCTTCTTGCCCTGCCCGCTCTTTGTCGCGCCTGATCAGATCGCGGATGTATTCGCTGACGTTCTCATCCGAGCCGGTCTCGCTGACATTCGCGGCCACGAAGTCGCTGAGCGCTCCGCTGAGACGGACCGTCAACGTCGTCGTGCGGGACATGGCCAGCCTCGATGGACGCCATCGTCTTCGATATTACCAAAAAAGCGCACAGCACAAGGTTCGGCCCATGTCACCGCTGCACAATCGCGAGGCACAAGATCCCCTTCGCCGACGCGACGGCGATCGTCGCCAACCCGCACCGCGCGGTCCGAGGTTTGCTCGACTGGGTGCACGGTTGCGCAACGCTGCGGCCGGTTCTGGCGCAGGTCGGCGACATGCAGCGCATTGTCGCGAATTTCTGCGAAATGGCGGAGCGAGTCAGATTCGAACTGACGGTACCCTTGCGAGTACGGCGGTTTTCAAGACCGCTGCCTTAAGCCACTCGGCCATCGCTCCATGCGCCGCTCAGCTGGCAAGCCTTTGCGCCGCCGTCAAGTCGACAGAGCCGACCGCAGACCCCGCCGCGATAAAGCGCGCATCGCGATCGGACATATTCACCACCACCAACCCATCGCCGGGCGCGGCCACCGTGTCGCCCGCGCTCAGGCCGTGCGGGCGCCCCTCCAGCAAAACCTCAACATCGCCCTCCAGCATGAACACGAGACGCGGCCCGCCAGACGCGGCGCCCGGATAGCTGACCCGCGCCCCCGCCGGCAGGCGCACATGGTTGAAGTCGAGCCCGTCAACGCCCAGCGCCGTCGCCAGCGACGCCACCCGCCCCACCGGCTCCCCCGGCATGGCGCTGCGGCTTTCCAGTTCCCGCCAATGGCGCGCCACCGGCAGATTGACCCGAAACGCGGCCTCGGTCTTGGCTTTCAGCTCCCCGAGCGTGACGTCCGGCGCCAGCTCAATCAGCGTCATGCCGCCATTGCCCTTCTTGTCGATGTCGAACACCGCAAGATCGGTGATCACCCGATCAACCACCCGCACGCCCGTCAGCGGCAACGAACACTGCCGCAGCAGCTTGGGCGCGCCGTCCTTGCTGGTGTGCTCCATCACCACCACCACGCGCTTGACGCCAGCGACCAGATCCATCGCCCCGCCCATGCCCTTGACCATCTTGCCGGGCACCATCCAATTGGCGAGATCGCCCTGCACCGACACCTCCATGGCGCCCAGGATTGACAGATCGATGTGGCCGCCGCGGATCATCGCGAAACTGTCGGCGGAGCTGAAAAAGCTCGTCTTCGCCAGCGCCGTGATGGTTTGTTTGCCGGCATTGATCAGATCGGCGTCGACCTCATCCTCAAACGGAAACGGCCCCATACCCAGCATGCCGTTTTCGCTTTGCAGCGTCACATCCATGCCGGCGGGAATAGAGTTCGCCACCAGCGTCGGGATCCCGATGCCGAGATTGACGTAGAAACCGTCCTGCAATTCCTGCGCGGCGCGGGCGGCGAGTTGATCACGTGTCCAAGGCATCACGCCGCCTCCCGTTTCCGAACCGTGCGTTGCTCGATGCGTTTTTCAAAGGTCGCCTGGACGATGCGATCGACATAAATGCCCGGCGTGTGAATGTGATCGGGGTCGAGCGCGCCCACCGGCACAATCTCCTCGACCTCCGCGATGCACACCTTGCCGGCCGCCGCCATCATCGGGTTGAAATTGCGCGCCGTGCGGCGGAACACGAGGTTGCCTTCCGCATCGCCCTTCCAGGCTTTCACGATCGACAAATCCGCCTTCAAGCCGGTTTCGAGAACATAGGTTTCGCCGTCGAACATCTTCAGGTCTTTGCCCTCCGCCACCAGCGTGCCCACGCCAGTCTTTGTGTAGAAGCCGGGTATGCCGGCGCCGCCAGCGCGGATGCGCTCGGCCAGCGTGCCCTGTGGGTTGAACTCCAACTCCAATTCGCCGGCCAGATATTGCCGTTCAAACTCTTTGTTCTCGCCGACATAGGATGAGATCATCTTTTTGATCTGACGGGTTTTCAGCAAAAGCCCGAGGCCGAAATCATCCACCCCCGCATTGTTGGAGATCACCGTAATGCCGGCGACGCCGCTGTCGCGCAGGGCCAGAATGAGATTTTCTGGGATGCCGCACAGGCCAAAGCCCCCGCTCATCACCGTCATGCCGTCGAATGTCAGACCGGACAGGGCATGGGCCGCATCCGGGCGCACTTTGTTAACCATTGATTCACGCTCGCTCAAAAAGCGACCATGTCTGTAAACTTCGCCTTTCCGCAACGCAACAGAAGAGCGGTTAACGGCCAGGGTTAATCAGGACACCAGCCCCGTTAATCAGGACACCAGCCCCGCCGCCTGCTTTTGCGGGCGGGTGCGGGCGGTCCATTCCGCCATGATCGCATCGGCGTTGGCGGCCTCGGCCAGCATGATCGCATCGTGCTGCGGGTCACGCACGGTGATTTCCACATTGATGCCGTTGGGATCGTAGAAATAAATCGAATGCACGAAATGGTGATCGATCGGCCCAAAGCACGCCACGCCATGCGCGTCGAGGCGCGCTTTGAACGCCATCATCTCCTCCATCGACGCCACCTCCATCGCGAGGTGCAAATCCATCCCCCATTTCATCTTGAACTTGTCGAGATTGGCTTTGTCCGGCACATCGAAGAACGCCACAAAGCGCCCGTCCGTCATCTGGAAAAACAGATGCATGTACGGCAGCGGGCGCCCGGCGCCGGGTTCTTCTTCAAACACCAGAGCCGCTTTCAACGGCAAGCCCAAAACGCCTTCGTAAAAGGCGCGCGTTTCTTGCGCATCCTTGCAACGATAGGCGATGTGATGCACGCCGAGAATGGCGGGCGGTGTGGGAGAGGCGGTCGACATCCTTTTGCTCCTGAAAGATCTATCCGAACGCGGCGTTGATCAGGTCTGCGGCAACGCCCCAGCGGGCGGGCGCGGCGCAATTGTCAGCGCCGACTTCCGGCGGCGGCCCCTGCACCGCACCCGGCGTTCCCAGAAAGCGCGGCGCAACATTCGGCTGCACCACACCACCCACCGTGATGAAGGTTTCGCGCGCCACATTGTGTGGATGGTGCGGCGCTTCCGAAAGGCTCAAAACCGGCGCAAAACACACGTCGGTTCCTTCCATCAGCGCGCACCATTGCGCGCGCGTCTTCTGCTTCAGCACCGCGGCGAGTTTTTCCGACAGCGCCGGCCAGCCCGATTTATCCATCTGCATGGCAAACAAAGGATCGCCCGTGAGGCCCGCTTTCTCCAGCAACAGCGCATAAAATTGCGGCTCGATCGAACCGATCGCAACAAAGCCGCCGCACGCGCATTCATAGCTGTCGTAGAAGTGCGCGCCGCCATCGAGCAGGTTGGCGTCGCGTTCATCCGTCCACAGGCCCGAGGCGCGCATGCCGTAAAACATCGCCATCAAACTGGCGGCGCCGTCGGTCATCGCGCAATCAATCACTTGTCCGGCGCCGGTCTGTTTGGCGCTGACCAGGGCCGCGCAAATTCCCATCGCCATGTACAAGGCGCCGCCGCCAAAATCGCCCACCAGATTCAGCGGCGGCGCGGGCGTATCATTTTTTCGCCCCATCGCATGCAAAGCGCCCGTCAGCGCGATGTAGTTGATGTCGTGCCCCGCCGCGAGCGCCAGCGGCCCTGTCTGCCCCCAACCCGTCATCCGGCCATACACAAGGCGCGCATTGCGCTTCAGAACAGGGTCTGTCCCCAGGCCCAACCGCTCCATCAC
>JBIKVO010000463.1:0-2633 GCA_044356795.1 Caulobacterales bacterium | reverse complement strand
AAAACCACTTTGCTGAATTGCCTGACGGGTTTCATCGCGCCCGATGAACGGGTTGTGACATGCGAGGACGCGGCAGAACTGCAATTGCAGCAGCCGCACGTCGTGCGCCTTGAAACGCGACCGCCAAACCTCGAAGGCAGCGGCCAAGTAACCATGACAGACCTCGTCAAAAACTGCCTTCGGATGCGTCCAGACCGCATCATCGTCGGCGAAGTTCGCGGTCAAGAGGCCTTTGATTTGCTGCAGGCAATGAACACCGGCCATGATGGTTCGATGGGCACATTGCATGCCAATACGCCGCGCGAAGCGCTGTCGCGATTGGAGTCGATGATCACGATGGGCGGCTTCAAGTTGCCCTCGAAAACCATTCGCGAAATCATTGTCGGCTCACTGGATGTGGTTGTACAAGCAGCACGTTTGCGCGATGGCTCTCGCCGCATCACCCATATCAGCGAAGTAATGGGCCTTGAGGGTGAAACGATCATCACACAGGATCTGATCGTGTTTGAAATGCAGGGTGAAGACTCTGAAGGGCGCATCATAGGAAAACACAAATCGACCGGGATCGGACGTCCGCGCTTTTGGGAGCGCGCCCGTTATTTCGGACTTGAGCGCGAATTGGCGGCCGCCATTGATGAAGCGGAGCGTGCATAATGGATCCGACGCTTCTCGTGGCGGTGCTTGCTTTTGTCGCAGTCGCCGGCATCGGCCTGGCCTTCACGGGAAGCCCCGAGAACGAGCGCGCAGCAAAGCGCGCACGCGAAATTGGCGAAGCAAACGCCCGCATCAAATCAACTACCGTCGACATTGCCAATGCAAAGCGCAAACAGAATGTGCAAGACAGCCTTCGCGAATTGAGCGCACGCCAAAAAAATTCGCATAAAATGGCGGCTTCAATCAGGGGCCGAATTGCGCAAGCGGGTCTGTCGTTTTCGGTAACAACATTTTGGATTGGCTCAGCCGTTCTGGGGATTGTGCTTGGACTGACGGCGTTCATCGCCACTAGCGGCAATCTCCTGATTACAGCCGGCGCGATTTTAGGCGGCGGTTTAGGTCTACCGCGCTGGGCGCTTGGATTCTTGATGTCGCGCCGGCAGAAGAAATTCATCGATCAGCTTGCCGAAGGCATCGACATCATCGTGCGCGGCGTGAAATCGGGGCTGCCGCTCAATCAGTGTCTGCAAATTGTGGCGCAGGAATCCCCGGAGCCGCTGCGCAACGAGTTCAAGCAATTGATCGATGGCCAGGCAATGGGCGTACCATTGGAGGCCAATCTGCAGAAAATGTACGAGCGGATGCCGCTGCCAGAAGTCAATTTTTTCAACATCGTGTTGGTGATCCAACAAAAGACGGGGGGCAATCTGTCTGAATCTCTCGGCAATTTGTCCACGGTGCTGCGCTCGCGGAAATTGTTGAAAGAGAAAGTCAAAGCGCTGTCTGCGGAAGCGAAAGCATCCGCCATGATTATCGGCGCCCTACCCTTCCTGGTCATGATTTTGGTGTACGCGGTGCGACCGGCATACATCATGCTGCTGTTCACCGAACCGCAAGGACACATGATCCTGATCGTTGGCGCCGTCATGATGATGCTAGGCATCTTTATCATGAAGCGGATGGTGGACTTCAAGTTCTGACCTCGGCGCAATTGGGAGCGCACGGCGATGGATATCGTAAAGCTGGTCACGGATCCGGCGATGATTGCAGCAACGATTGCGGCATGCGCAATTTTTGCAACCATCGTCACTTTGGCCCAACCGCTGCTGCAGACGGACAATCTCGGCTCGCGCTTGAAATCTGTTGCGGCGCGCCGTGAGGAATTGCGCCGGAAAAATCGTGCTGCTCTGGAGAAGACCTCATTGCTGCGGCGGCAAAACACCGGCGCAGTTGCAGATTTTGTGAACAAACTGAAGCTGGAAAGCGCGCTCAAAGACGATTCTTTGGCAATGAAGCTGATGCAGGCGGGCCTGCGCGGCTCGCGCCCCGTGACCATCTTCTATTTTTGCCGCGCGATTTTGCCAGTCGCCTTCGCCGGACTTTCGTTCCTGTATCTGTTGGTAATGGGCGACCGTTTGAATCTATCCGCCCAGATGAAATTGATCATCGTTGTCGGCGCTGCAGCAATCGGATTTTATGCGCCTGGACTGTATCTTTCCAACATCGCGGCCAAGCGACGCGCATCGATCATGCGCGCATTTCCCGATACACTGGACATGCTTCTGATCTGCGTTGAATCAGGCATGTCGATCGAAATGGCGATCCAACGCGTGGGTGCGGAAATCGCGCCCGCCTCCATCGAACTGGCGGAAGAATTATCGCTGACCACTGCGGAATTGTCGTATCTGCCGGATCGGCGTATGGCCTACGACAATTTTGCAAAACGCACCAATCATCCCGGCGTCAAGGCGGTGGCGATGGCGCTGACGCAGGCTGAACGCTATGGCACGCCGTTGGGCCAGGCCTTGCGCGTAATGGCGAAGGAGAACCGCGAAATGCGCTTGCAAGCGGCGGAGAAAAAAGCTGCGTCCCTGCCTGCAAAACTCACAGTGCCGATGATCGTTTTCTTTCTGCCGGTATTGCTGGCTGTGGTCATGGGCCCGGCGATGATTCAAGTGATGGAGATGATGGCGAAATAG
>JBIKVO010000082.1:0-9653 GCA_044356795.1 Caulobacterales bacterium | reverse complement strand
GGGCAGGCAGGGTGGTCACGGCTTTGTGTTCGGGCAGGACCCAATAGGAGGTCGCCGATCAGTACAAGGCCTGTCGCAACGTCATGCCATCTCTTGACTGGGCATTAAGCCGGATTTGTTAGTCTGTCAGCATGATCGATGCTTTCGCCGCCGCCCGCGCCCTGCCGCCGCTCGCCTCTGACGCCGCGCCGCTTCTGCCGCCAGATGCGGCCGGCGACGGCCACTCCCTGACGCAAACCCGCCGGCAGCTGATCCGTGGCCTGTGCGAGGTCTGTTCCTGGCCAACCTCGCGGATCAGCCAACACGAGCGGGATTTGGCTGCCGACCTGCTGGTCGGGCTGATGCCGTCGTGCAATTTGGCGACCCGGGTGCGGTTGGCGGGCCGTTTAGCGTCACTGGCGGAGGCCCCCAAACCATTGCTGCGCTATCTGGTGCGGGATCATGTGGATGTCGCGCTGCCGCTCTTGTCGAACGGCCTGGGCCTCGATGATGGCGATCTGATCGCCGCGATTGACGAAGATCTGCCCAGCCATGCGTTGGCGATTGCCGGGCGCCGGACGCTGTCGATCCTGGTTGCGGAGGTGTTGGTGCGGTTGGGGAAGCCGGATGTCACAGCGGCGGTGCTGCGCAATGCGGGCGCCATGTTGTCAGTGGATACGTTGGATGTGGCGCTGTTCCAATCACGCCAGGAGCAGTCGCTGTGTTCGCTGCTGGCGCCGCGACCGGAACTGCGCGCCAGCCAGGGGCTGACCATGTTTTGGTGGGCCGACGGCGCCACGCGGGCGCAATTGCTGCGGCGGTTCGCGGTGGAGCGGAGCGTGCTGATGAGCGAACTTGGCGATGTGTTTCTCACCGCCGCGGCAGAACGCTGGCAGGATGATGAAGCGCGCATGGCGCTCCTGATGGTCGAGCGCCGCCAGCGCACACGCTATGATTCAAAGGGCGAGCGCGCCGAACTCGAAAATGCGGTCAATCGTTTGGCGGCGCATGGATTTGATCCGGCTTTGGCGGCCGAAGTGGCGCACCAAACCAGTCTGCGCGCCGTAACCGCCGTGCGCCTCTTCAAGGATATGGGCGGGGAGCCGCTGGCGGTGTGGGCGAAGGCTTCGGGCCTGCGCCGGGTGCAGTTTGAAGCGCTGTTCGCCGGGATGCAGGCCGAAACCGCCTTGACGCCGGCTGGCCTGGATCAGCGCGCCCACGCCTTGACTGTGTTTGATCAATTGTCGACCGCCAAGGCCGCCGGCGTTTTGCGGGTGTGGAATTGGGCGATTGGCGCGGCGGCTGAAGTCGAAATCGGGGCCGGGCGTAAATCGTTCCGCCAGCTGCTCGCCAACAGCGATCTGTAGCCAACAGCGATCTGCGGCATCGCACCGCTTCGCCCCTGTGGCGAATCCCACCGACGCTCGCTAAAGTGGCGCGTCACGCCCGATTGGGCGCATGGGAGACATCGCGATGCCGGCGGCGATCATCGCGGCGCTTTGGGCGGCCAGCCTGGCGGTGTTGAGTATTGGGCCTTCTGAACCGATCAGCCTCGCGATTGCGGGATCGACGGCGCTGTTGGCGTCTGCGCTGGCCATCATTGTCGCCGTCGCGAGGGGCCGACGCACGCCCACCATGCTGATGGTGCGGGCGATGCGTCGATGGGTGACGGGTTCTGGCGGGGCAGCGCTCTGGCAAATGGCATTTGGCCCGCGCGGCTCGCACTTTGTGCGCTTGCGTCGCGCGCCGCAGGGCCTGGAAGGCGATGTGCTGGGCGCGGCGCTTGCGGCGATGCCGGGGGTGCAGGTGGTGCGCGTCGACGCCGATGGCGCTCTGATCCATATGTTGAATGATCGCCCGGGCCTGCTGGCCGAAATTCGCGGCTTAGAGAAATCCGAAGCCGAGCATACTCGGTCGGCTTTGGGAAAATTGCCAAATACTCAAAAGTTTGCGCGCTTTCCAGGCAGCCGACCGGCATCCGCTCGGTCGGAAAGCGCGCTCAACGCCCGCGCCGGTCAGGCCGCCGCCAGCCCGCAGGCCCCGGCATGATCGCCGGTCCCCATCTGGCGGCGGGCGCGGCTGCAATCGGGCTCATGGTGGCGGCCCTGGTGCTGCTGTGGCGGCTGGCGCGCGGTCCCAGTGATCCCAGCCGGCTGCTTGCGGTGCATGGCTTGATTGGTGTGGCTGCGGGCTATGCCGCGATTGCCGGCTTGATGCTGGCCGATCACCGCGTGCTTGCGGGGGCCGCCATATTGGCCGTTTTGGGGCCGGTTTGGGTGCAGGCGTTGGCCGCCCGCCTGCAGGCCCGCGCCTTGGCGCAGGACGCCGGCGATGCCTGACGCCGCCCTTGATCCGTCGCAGGCCGATACATGGCGCTGGATCGCCGCCGCCGGTGTGACGAGCCTCGGCGCCCTCATCACGGTGCTTGGCGCATGGGGCCTTGCACGCCAGCCCGATGTCTATGCCCGCGCCCACGCCGCTGCGGTCCTGGATGGGCCGGGCGTGCTGGTAATGGTGGCGGGCCTTGCTTTGGCGGCGTGGGATTGGCGCGCGGCGGGGTTGTTGATGGTGCTGGCGCTGTTGCGGGTTTGGACGGGGCCGCGCACATTGCGGGCAATCCTGTCGGCTGCCTTGGCGATTGGCGAAACGCCGCGCCCCGGTTCGCGCAGCGATGATCCCCCCCCGACGGGCGCTGCATGAGCGATCCATCTCTTTGGGGGCTTTTGGCGATGGTGTTCGCTACCGCGATCGCCGCCGCCGCCGTGACGCTGCGCTTTGCCGGTGCGATGACCGGGGCCGTGGGCGTGGCCGTTGTGCTGACGATGATTGCGGCCGGCCTGGCCGCGGCTGGCGCCAGCGCTCCGGCTATGGCGTTGATTTTCGCGGGTTTCGGGTTCGCCGCCGGCCCACTCTCTGTCGCTGCGTTGACAGCCTCGGCGCAGGGCGGCGGCCGGCAAACCGGGTTCGCCATCATTTTGCTCTGCCTGTTGTGTGTGGCGGCAGCGGCGGCCTGGCCACAGGCCGGGGCATGGGCAAACCCGCCGGCGGAACCGGGCGGCGTGGGCGTAATTGCGTGGGCGGTCGCGGGGGTTGCAGCGGTCATCGCGATCGCTGCGCCCGCGCTTGCGCCGGCCCCTCATGCAGCGCCCCCGCCGGCGGTGGAGGCAGGCTCGCAGGTGCTCGCGGCGACGGCCGTTCTGGTCGCTGCGGCCGCCGCTCTGTTATGGGCGCCGCACCCCTCCGGCGCCGCCGCGGGCGCAGCCCTGGGCTTGATCGTGGTGGTGCATGGGCTGTTCGCCGGTGCGGGGGCCGCCGCCGGCCGCTTTCCCCCATCCATTTTGCGCGGGGTTTTTGCGGCGGCGATCGGCGTGATGGCTGCAACCATGCTTGCCGCCGCCCTGCGCGGGCAGGACCCGCTGGATCCGGCAGCCTTTTTTTTCGTTGAAGGCGGGCCTTCGCTGGGCGCTTTGGGCGTGGAGGCGGGGTTGGCGCTTGCGGTCGCGAGCGGCCTTGCGCTGATGCATCAGGCAGTCCTGCGCGCCGCCGATGAGAGCCCCGCATGACGCCAGACGCGCTTATTCTGGTCGAACGCGCCTTCGCGCCCGTGGGCCTTGCATTTGTGCTGATCGGCGGCTTTCTGGGCATGACCGGCCATGGCTGGATCGCGAGACTGTGCGGCTTGGCGATGGCGCAAGCTGGCGTGGTGGTGCTGTTGGCGGGCGCCGGCGCTGGCGCGGCCGCCACCGGTTTTGCGGTGCTGTCGGCGGTCGGGATCGGGCTTGGCGTTTTGCTTCTGCTGCGGCTGAAAGCGGCCGGCGGCAAAATCGCGGTGGAGCCGACGCCGGATGAAACCGGGGGCGC
Organism: Caulobacterales bacterium; assembly: GCA_044356795.1. Lineage (GTDB taxonomy): Bacteria > Pseudomonadota > Alphaproteobacteria > Caulobacterales > Aquidulcibacteraceae > JBIKVO01. The sequence goes on along the minus strand of JBIKVO010000082.1, from coordinate 5,813 downwards.
GCCGCCGCCATGACCGACGCGATTGCGGAGCCGCTTCCTATCCTGTTGCGAACCGCCGGGCCGGGCCTCATCGTGGCGCTGCTGCTGGCGCTGGCGGTGGCGATCGGCGCTGCGCGGGGATTGCGCCTTGTGCATCCGCTGGCTTTGTTTTTCGGCGGGCTGACGGCGGCGGCGATGGCGGCGCTTGGCCATCAGGCGATGGTGCTGGGGGCCAGCGGCGCGCCATTGCTGGGGTTCATGGCGATCCTGTTTGCGGTGATCTTATGGGTGATGATCGCATGCGCGCCTTCGCTGCTGGCGGCTGATCGCGCAGCTGCCCCCGGCGCAAGCCTCGCACTCCTACTGGTAATTCTGGCGCTGCTGGCGGGGCAAACGCTAATGGCCAAAGCGGCGATCGATCATTTGCTGTTTCTCGAAGCTCTGGCGCTGGCGGTGATTGTGGGCGGTGTGCTTTCGGGCCAAGCGCGGACGGGGGCTGATGCCGCGGGGCTTTGGCAGCTGCTCGCGGCGGGGTTCGGCGGGGTCTTCCTGGCCGCCGGGCTCGCGTTGCGTGGCGGGGAGGGTTTTGCCGAGGCCCTGGCGCTGGGCTTTATCGTTGTGGGCCTGTTGATGCGCAGCGGGGCGGCGCCCTTTCACGGCCCGTTCGCGCTGCTGTCGACGATGGGCGGCGCGGCGTTTGGACCGCTGGCGGGATGGGTGCTCGCGCTGTCAGCCGCGATGCTCACGCCTGCTTTGCTGGGCGCAACCACCGCCGCCGATCTGGCGCCGCTGGCGGCCATCGCAATTGGCCTGATTGCGTCGGCGGGCGCGGTGTGGGCGGCGTTTCAGGCGGCCAGCGCGGTTGATCTACGCCGGTTTGTGGCCGGGATCACCGCGACGCAAGCGGGCCTGGTTTTGATCGGCTTTGCGGTTGGCGGGAAAGATGGGGTCGCGGCCGCATTGAGCCACGCCGTTGCAGCCACTGTGCTGATTGCGGGCTTGCATTATGGCGCCGCGTGCATGGCGCCGCGCCTGGGAGACGCTGTTCCGGTCACGGCGCTGGACGGGTTGTCCAGGCGCCGGCCCTTGGCGGCGGCGGCGCTGATGATTTGCGCCTTAAGCGCGGTCGGCGCGCCTCTGACGGCGGGGTTTTTGAGCAAATGGCTGCTGATCCAGGCCGCTTTGGCTGCGGGTTGGTGGTGGGCCGCAGCGGCGATCGTTGCGGCCAGCCTCGCGGTGATCATGCCGGTAGGGGCGTTGATCGAGCGGCTGTATTTCACCCCCGCCGATCCGCGCGCCGAGGCGCCGCAATTATCGGCGGTGGCGCTTGCGCCAGTGTTGATTGGGGTTGCGGTCGTCACGCTCCTGCTCGGCGTGAACGCGGCGGATCTGGTCGCGTGGGCCGCCTTCGCTGCAGAAAGGGCCCTGTGAGATGGCCGCAGCACTATTGCTTCTCGCGCTGATAATGCCTCTCGTGCAGGGCGTGCTGGCGTGCCTGATCACGCGGCCCGCCGGGCTGCGTGATGTGATTGTGTTGATCACTGCCCTGACGCAAGCGGGCGCCGCGTTTGGCCTTGTGGGCGTGGCGCTGCAGGGCGAAACCGCACGCGTGGTGCTGGCCGAGCCTTTGCCTGGCGTATTTCTCGCGTTTGCCGCTGATCCGCTGGGGCTGTTGTTTGGCGCGTTCGTCTCGGCGCTGGGCGCCTTGAACGGGCTTTATGCGATCGGCTTTTTGCGGGCGTCAAAGGCCTTCGCCCCGTGGCGCACCCAGGCCCTGATCGCGTTTGCAATGGCGGCCACCATGGGCGTGGCATACGCCGCCAATCTGCTCACCTTCTTCCTTTATTCCGAGGCCTTAACGATCGCTGCGTTCGCTTTGATCGCGTTATCGGGCGCTGAACATGCGCGGCGCGCGGCGTTGATTATTCTGGCCACGCTCACCACCGCATCCTTCGCTTTGCTGTTGCCGGCGATCGTGTGGACGACGGCCCTGGCCGGCGGGCAGGATTTCAAGCCCGGCGGTTTGCTGCCGGCCAATCTTGATCCGCTGGTCGCCAACACGCTGTTTTTGTTATTCATGCTGGGATTGGCGAAAACCTCCTTAATGCCGATGCATGCATTAGCGACATCGGCCGCCACCGCGCCGGCGCCGATCGCCGCCACCTTGACGGCCGTTTGCGCGCTGTCGGTTGGCGGCTTTGGGGCGGTGCGCATTGCGCTGAATGTGTTTGGCCCGGCGCTGGCGCAGGCCGATATTGCACGCCTGATCGTGGCTGGACTTGCGGGGTTGTCGGCGGTGCTGGGCGCGCTGATCGCGGTTGGTCGTGCGGATGTGCGCGAACGTGTCGGGTATCTCGCTGTCTCGCAATCGGCGTTGGTGGTCTTGGCGGTGACGCTGGCGGCCCCGGTGGGGGTTGGCGGGTCGTCTTCGGGTTGGTTTGCGGCGATCATGCAGATCGCCGCCAATGCATTAGCGCAGCTCACCGTCACGCTGTCGCTGGGTGCGGCCGCGCTCGCCACCAGCCGCACGCAAGTGTCCGACATTGAGGGGCTGGGCCGGGTAATGCCTTGGGTGTTTGCGGCCTTTACCTGCGGCGCCATCAGCCTGATCGGCGCGCCGCCCCTGGCAGGGGCCTGGTCGAAGCTATGGCTGTTCGCCACCGCGGGGGAGGCGGGCGCCTATTGGGCGATGGCGGTGATCGGCGCTGCCAGCCTGTTGACGCTGGCGGCGATGGCGCCCCTCACCGCGCGCGTCCTGACCGAGCCCGCACCCGCCAATCCGTTCACCCGCACGGACGGCACGCCGATCCTGTCTTTGGCCGCCGTTGTGCTGGCCGGGGCTGCGACCGCGTGCCTTGTGTTGTTTGTCGATCCTTTGACGCGCTTCCTCGCGCCGGTGTGGGAGATGGCGCCATGAGCCGCCCGGTGCGAACGCCGCAGGCACAGTTTCGCAGCCAGGTGCAGGCGGTAGCGGTTGCCGGCGCGGTTTTGGCCGTCGGCGCGGCGGCGGCGTCGTATTGGATGGCCGCGCCGGATGCGCGCGCGCTGACTCTCTCACGCGAGGCTGGCTTTTTCATGCTGCTGGGCGCCGGCGCTGGTCTTGGCGCCGCGATGTTGGCGGGGGCGCTGGCGTTTGTGATGCGGCGCGCGCGGGCTGGTGCGCGGGAAAGCGAAGATCATGACGCTTAACATCAGCCTCAATCCCGGCTTCATCCTACTGGCGGCGGCGGTGTTTGTGTGGGCGGCGCCACGGTCCGTGCGCGTGCTGTTTTTGTCGCTGGCGGCGATCGCGGCGATGGCGGCGCCGTTTGCGCCGAACTTCGGCGATCACGCGGTGTTTGGCCAATTCGGATTGACGGTTGTGCCGCTGCGGCTCGACGCCTTAAGCCAGCTGTTTGGCCTCGGCATAGGGTCGGTCGCGCTGATGGCTGGCATGGCAAGTTCGGTGCGCAACCGCCGCGGCGAAGACGCGCTGATCAGCCTGTTGGGCGGTGGTGCTTTGACGGCGATTTACGCGGGCGATCTTGTCACGCTGGTGGCGGGCTTAAGTCTGTCGGCCTTCGCGGTGTGCGGGCTGAGTTTCCTTGATGCACAATCGCCAGAGGCGCGGGCTGCGGCACGGCGCATCCTGGTGTGGATGGCGCTTGCGGTGCTGCTGTTGACGGCTGGATCCGGCGTATTCCTGGGGGAAGCCAAATCCGTCCGTTTTGATCAGATCGGAGCCGATAACTTTGGCGGGATTGTTGTGCTGCTCGGGTTGCTGATCCTGCTCGGCGCGCCGGGGGCGCATGTCTGGCTGCGCGATGCTTCCGTGCGCCTGTCGCCTACCGCCGCAGCGCTCGCGCTGACAGCGGCGCCGATGGCGGCCTTGTACGGCCTGGGGCGGGCGTTTTCGGGGGAGCCGATGCTGTCCATCCTGGGCGTGGCGATGGCGCTGGGGGCGGGGCCTTTGGCGCTTGCGGCGGATGATTTGCGCCGCAGCCTTGCGTGTGGCGCGGTGAGCGCGTGGGGCGTGGCCGCCGCGCTGATCGGGCTGACTGCGCCGCAGGCTCTGGCTGGCGCAGCCGCGCTTGCCTTCATGACGGCGCTGGCGCTGTGCGGGGCTATACTGGCGGCGGGGGCGGTGGTGTCTGCGGCGGGCACGGCATCCGCCCGGCGGCTCGCGGGCGGCGTTGGGCGGGCGATGCCGCTTACGGCGTTGTTTTTCATCATCGCTGGCTTGTCGCTGGTTGGTTGGCCCGGGCTTGGCGGCCATGTCGCCCGGGCTTTCGCTTTCGATGCGGCGGCGGACTTTGGCCCGATCTGGCTGTGGCCGTGTCTGTTGGCGGCCAGTGCGGTGCTCATGGCGGCTCTGGTTGTTCGACTTGGCTTGGTCGTCTTGTCGGCGGGGACGTCTGCGGAGCATGATCAATCCACGCCCGGCGCCGCGGTGGAGCCGCCCTTGCTGGCGCTGGCGTTCGGCTTTGCGGTAAGCGTGTGGGTTGGGCTATCGCCGGATTGGCTGCTGGCGCTCACCCCGCCGGAGCCGTTCTCCTATAATCCGTATCGCCTGGGCGACATTTTCGCCGCAATCCAGATTTTGGCGGCAGGTGCGGCGGCCTGGGCGGCGGCGCGGCTGGTGCGGATTGCGCCGCTGGGCGAGGATCTGCCCGACATAGACCTCGTGTGGCGCGCGCCCTATCCGGCGGCGGCGGTTTTTATCGGGCGAATTGGCGCGCGGCTGACACCATGGCTGGACGCGCGCTTGGCCGGGCTTGGCGTCTTATTGGGGCGCGGCCTGTCCGCGGCGGGGCAAGTCTTGGCGCGCACAAATACCGGCGGGATAGCTGTATATGTCGGGTTTGTGACGGCTTGCGTGCTGGTGTTGATTCTTTGTCTGGCTGTTTATTTGCGTTCGGCTGTTTCGGTTCAACCTACGTTTTGAAAGTCCGTCCTAGTGTTGTGTCCCTGGTGAATTCTGGGCGTGACTTTTTCTGCTTGTCTTTTGCTCTCACGTTCGAATACAGAATGGTATAGACGCCGTGAGTATTCGAGAGGTTGAGCGCTGCGGCTGTCTAAACCAATGTGCGGACGCATGTTCACTGGCTGGGGGAAAACGATGGAGGACCGCAAAGTTTTGCTGGAATTGGCGGTGGGCATTGTCTCCGCCTATGTTGGCGGCAACACCATTCCCGATCGCGATGTCCCGGGTTTGCTTCGCAATGTCCACGCGACTTTATTGTCCCTTGGCGATGGCGGAGATGCGCCGCTTCCGCCCGCAACAACACCGGCTGTGCCGGTCAAAAAGTCTATTCACCCGGACTACATCATTTGCTTGGAAGACGGCAAACGCTTCAAATCGCTGCGCCGGCACATCATGTCGAAATATGGCCTCACGCCCGAGACTTACCGGCAAAAGTGGGGGCTGCAGGCGGATTATCCGATGGTGGCGCCGAATTACGCCCGCGCGCGGTCTGATTTGGCCAAGCGTATGGGACTTGGCACCAAGAAGTCGACGACGACGCCGTCAAAGGCAAAGCGCAAGCGGCGTGATGATCCGCTGAACGGATAAGGAGATGGCGAAGCGGGTCCCACCGGGTTCAACGGAGAGGTCGATGCGTTTTTTTCCTGCGGCATGAGAGATCGGGGTAGGATAGGGACTTTGTCCCGCTTCGCTGGTCTTTTGGCAAGGTGAAGTCGACGGCGCAAGTCTGCCGTCGAGCAGCTGCCTATATCTGCGAAGTCGCCCATCCGCGTCATGACCGCCATGCCGATGGTCGCTCATCAATCGATCGCCCACTCCCAGAATCCAAAGGTCCAGAATTCACAGGCCTCAGGTCCAACGGCCCAGATCA
>JBIKVO010000462.1:0-2649 GCA_044356795.1 Caulobacterales bacterium | reverse complement strand
ACGACGGCGTCGGCGAACACCGTGCCCCATTCGCTGACGGCGCGGTTTGAAGTGATGAGCATGGCGCCGCTTTCGTAGCGCGGGCTGACCAGCTGGAAGAACAAATGCGCCGCGTCGGGCTCAAGCGGCAGATAGCCAAGCTCGTCGATGATCAGCAGCTTCGGCTTGGCCAGCGTGGCGAGCTTCTCATCAAGCCGGCGCTCGCTTGGTGCTTCCGATGTGCTTCCGATTTTTCGTGGCCCGTATTCTGCGGCTATAGGCCGGTCCAGAAAGTCGTTGGGGGCCTTGAGGTTCCTGGTGCCGCTTGCGTGACTCGAACACGCGACCCCCGCATTACGAAAACCGCGGATGGGGTTTTTCAGGAATTGGCGCAGTTTGGAGCGGCTTGCTTTAAGTTATAAATTTCAATGGCTTGCCGATTTTTCTTCTTGCCATCGCTGATCGCCGGCGCCTAGAACTTGGCTCTCATTTGGTAGCACAGTGGTAGCACGGCGCGGAAAAAAGTTGACGCCTGTCGCGTCAAGAAATGCTGCAGTGCAGAAGTTGACGCGTCATGTTGCGGCGCAGCAAGGCGGTTCGGAAGGAGGCGTGGCAATGGAGGCCGCAGCAGCTCGGGCAAAGCCGGTGAAAATCACCAAAAGCGTGGTGGACGCGACGAGGCCGCAAGCGCGCGAGGTCCGCGTCTGGGACAGCGAACTGAAGGGCTTCGTGCTTCGCGTCCTCTCTTCCGGATGCAAGACATACGCGGTCAAATATCGCATCGGGCCAAAGCAGCGATGGTTCACAATCGGCGAACACGGCAGCCCATGGACGCCGGACAAAGCGCGCGACAAGGCACGCGAGGTCATCTTCAAAGCGCGTCAGGGCGAGGATCTGCAAGCGGACAAGGTGGAACGGCGCAATGCCGTCACCATCAGCCAAGTGATCGATCTTTATTTGGAGCAAGGGCCAAGCGATCGGCCGAATAAGCGGGAAAGCTCTTGGGCCCGCGATCGCATGGACCTGAACAATCACGTCCGCCCGCTCGTCGGTGATATTGCGATCAAGGATTTGAAGCCAAGCCATGTCAGCCGGATGCAGGCGGATGTGGTGGCCGGAAAAACGGCGAAGAATGTCAAAGGCGGTTTTCGGACACGGTACATCGTCAAGGGCGGCGCAGGCGCCGGCGCGAGAAGCGTGGCGACATTATCAGCGATGTTGAGTTGGGCGATCCGGCGCGATTTCATTGCCGACAACGCGTGCCTGCGCGTAACGAAGCGCCAGGCGCGGTTCCATGCGCGTTTCCTCAGCGAGGCCGAAACCGAACGGCTGTTGGCGACATGCGCGTCCATGGAGGGAGCAGGCGCACTCTCCCATGAAGCCGCCGACATCATCCGCCTCCTGATCTACACCGGCGCCCGCAGGCGTGAGATTTCCGATCTGCGGTGGTCCGAAGTAAGCTTTGAGCGGCGCATTCTCATTCTCCCGCCGGAACGCACAAAAGCTGGCGGCCGCAATCGCTATCGCACGATCCCGCTTTCACCGACGGCGATTGCACTGCTTCAGCGGCGGCGCCAGCTTGGGGTTTGTGTCTTCCCCATGCCGAGCGCCGATAAGCCAATCCAAAATCTCTACGACGTGTGGCAACGCGTGAAGAAGGAAGCGAAGCTGGATGATGTGCGGCTGCATGATCTGCGGCACACCTTCGCATCGACTGCCCTTGCCGCTGGCGCACCGCTCGCTAGCGTCGGCCGTGCGCTTGGGCACAGCAATGCATCGTCCACTCAACGCTATGCCCATCTGCGCGATGAGAGCGCCCTGGCGGTTGCAGATCTTGTGGATGCGGTCATAGGGCGGCGAAAAGATGAACGTTAGTGCTCACTCAAAATCCACCTGTTTTTCTGTTCGGCGTGAATAAGCCCGTTTTTCCTTCGCGGCCCAAACTCCGAGGCGCGCCGCGCGCAGCCGAGGTGAAGGCCGGCGCACAAGCGCCCCCCGCCCCCCGCAAGGGCTCGGCCTTGAGGCTGCCGAGGACGGCTGCGAACCTCTGTTGTTGCCGGGCGCCTGTTCGCGCTGGTAGCGGTGCTGAACAATCACTCTGAGTTGCCGTGGATTTCGAGCCCTTGCGCGTCGTCATAGACACAAACGTTATGGTCGCGGCGTTCCGAAGCCCACGTGGGGCCTCTGCCGCCATCCTGCGCGCCGTTCGCGCGGGGCAGGTCCTGATGGTGTGCAATCCGCCTTTGTTCCTGGAATATGAGCAGGTGCTCAAGCGGCCGCTCCATCTCACCGCCGCTGGCGTCACCGAAGCCGAGATCGATGAGGCGCTAGACGTTTTGGCCGGCCTGCTAATCCCGGCTCCCAAGTCGCGCACCGAGCGACCGCGGCTGCCCGATCCGGACGACGAGATGGTCTTAGAGGCCGCCGAGTTCGGCGCGCCAGATGCCATCGTAACCTTTGAAACTCGCACTTTCGCCGAGGCGGGAAGGATATTGCAAATCGCCATCCTGACACCCGGCCAATTTGTTGCTAGACTGAAGTCATGAGCGAAACCCTTACCTTGACGACCGCCACAGGCGTCCTGCGCGAGCTTGAAATGGCTGCGAAAGCCGAAGGGCTGAGCGTTGAGGCCTTCGTCCTGCGGGCCGCTCGCCAGCGCGCGCGGGACCT
>JBIKVO010000461.1:0-2654 GCA_044356795.1 Caulobacterales bacterium | reverse complement strand
GCTGGCGACATTCGCGTTGGCTCTTCCCGCAGATGAACTCGGATTCGCTGACGTGCATCGCCACATTATCGATGGCCCGGAAGGGTCAAAGCTTATCGTGCTGGAGCGGCGTGTTCTCGAAGGCAATGGTGAGAAAAGCGCTTTTCGCTTTGCAGTTGCGATTGATCGCAATGTCATCGCCCAAATCTATGGCGCATTTCTGCAGGAATTGTTGCCGGTTCTGACTCTTCTGGGCTTGGGATTGCTCGTGATGATGACGGCGCAAGCGGCCTTTGCGCTGCAACCGCTGCGGCAAGTTCGCAAGGCGTTGCAGGAAGTTCGCGCAGGCAGGCGCGACCGCATCGGAAGTACAGCGCCCATAGAGCTGGCCGGCTTGGCGACGGACTTCGATTTGCTGTTGCAAGAGCGCGAAGCCGATCTAAAGAAGGCGCGCGAACGTGCCGCGGATTTGGCGCATGGCCTGAAAACGCCGCTGACCGTACTAACCGCTAAAACGCGCGACCTGCGCCAGCGTGGCCATACCGCCATGGCGGATGACCTTGACGCCATAGTGAGCGATTTGGACAATCGCGTGTCGCGGGAGTTGGCGCGCGCTCAGATTCAGGGGCCGTCGCGGCGACGCCAGCCCGCTTCGCTTGCGCCGATCGCGCAGACCATTGCAGACGCTCTCTCGCGAACGGTGAGCGGTGAAAAGCTCAAATGGTGGGTGGATATGGACTCCGCTCTTTCGATCGCAATGGATCGCGCCGACGCGTTGGAGCTGTTGGGCGCTTTGGCGGATAACGCAGCGAAGTGGGCCAAAGCGGCCGTTCGCATCAGCGCGAGCGGCGAAGAGAGCCGCTGGACGATTATTGTCGATGATGACGGCCCTGGAATCTCCCCCCAAAATCGGCGCGTCGCACTGAGCCGCGGCCAAGGTCTTGATCCTGATCGAAGTGGTTCCGGACTGGGCCTTGCCATCGTGCAGGACATAGCCGCCGCCTATGGCGCGCGCGTGCTCCTGGATGACAGCCCACTCGGCGGCTTGCGTGTCCAAATCTTGAAGCCGTAATGAGCGCACTGATCGACATGTCAGATCGGCCAAAGTCTGCAGACGGGGACTTCTGCCCCCACCTGTGAATTCTGCGGTGGCCGGCGGTGGAAACCGGGAGACGACATTGAGGCGGTGAGGTTCGCCCCGGATGAACCGGTGGGGTTATCGCACGGTGCAGACATCGGGCAAACACCTGCGGTTGGTGGCAACACGCCGTTGCGCGGATTGTACTTGATTTCCAAATCTCGCTTCGGCCGGCGGAAAGTTCGGGGGGCAAGTCACGATCGAGTGCAGTTTTGTTAAGGGCGGCTCAAATTAGCACGGGTTAGATTTGCGACAGCCACGGTCAAAACATCTTCGCCGCCCTCAGCCAGACTATCAGGCTCAAGGCGCCAGCGCGGCCTATCTTGCACGTGGGCTGGGGCACGGTTTCTTGAGACAGTCCGGAGCGCTATGTCTCTCGGAAAGGGGAGTAGAGCATGGACAAGAAGATCAACGAGACGTCTGGCGCGACAGAGGCCACGGCCCCGTCGGCGCGCGCCCATAACGCTGGCGACGACGGGGCCGTGGCCGGCCCGGCGCTTTTCGGCGCAGCGGAAACTGGGCGCCGTTCAACGCCTTTTCCGCGGTGAAAGCCTGGACGCGGTTTCGCGCGACCTTGGCCTCCCGGTTCACCGGCTGACGGAATGGCGCGACCGCGCTCTGGCGGGCGCCGAGGGTGCGCTGAAAGACCGCGAGCGCGATGAGCGTGACGAGGAAATCGCGCGGCTGAAGGCCGAGGTCGGCGAGATTACGATGGCCAACGAGTTGCTCTTTGCCAAGATCGACAAGCTGGAGGGAGGCCGCCCTTTTGCCCGGCGGAGGTCGGCCGCAAAACGCGAGCAATGTATGCCAGTCTCGAGCGTTTCGAGCCAGACGGGACGCCTCGATCGAAAAGACCGCGCCGACGCGCCCTTCACAAATCGACGCCAATAATCGCTCAAACCCGCGTCGTGCGACGCCGCCGCCAGACTTGCCAAGGTCGTCATCAATAACCTCGACCTCGCTCCAGCCCAGCTCCCGGGCGCGGGCCGCAAGGCCGTACTGCCTGCGTTGACACTCCAGGTTGTGCACAACTTGGTCGACTGATGACTGTCGAACATAAAGCACGGCGCTTCGCGCCAAATGGTCAGCGCAGATCTTCGTGATGACCCGCCTCCCGATTTGACTGAGAGGCTGGTTTGGGCCGTTGGCGACGGCCTCGTTTAGCAGAAGCGACAGCAACTTCGTGGGTGCGACTTGCACCAGCAGGGGCAGATTTTCCGTTCGCGCTGTCGCGAACAGATCCGGCTGTCGCCGTTTGATTGTCATGGACATGGGCGCCTCCCTCGGTGGGAGGCCCCCCCCGAGGCAAGGCTGCGAGGAGATCAAGGAACGTGCGAAGCTCAAAAAGTCGGTTCACCGGCAGAAACGAATTGGCTACAATTTGAGCCGATGCTGCTTCGGCTTCTGTCATCCATGCTGGCAGTAGACGGAGACGGCCGCTCTCACCGCGAACAGTGAAGTGGCGACGGCCGTCGTGGATTTGTTCGCTGATTACAACCAGGTCTCGGCCGGCGGAGCTATGCTTGAATCTGGGTGA
>JBIKVO010000460.1:0-2657 GCA_044356795.1 Caulobacterales bacterium | reverse complement strand
AAGCGCTGGCGACACTTTTGCGCCTGCTTTTGAGGCCGGCGAAGATCCGGTGGACGTCTGTCGTGCATGTGATGGAGCACGCGGGCCTGCGGGCGGCGCCGATCATTTGCGTCCTATCTTTTTTTGTTGGCGTTGTGGTGGCGTTTCTTGGAGCGCGGGTGTCGGCTGATTACGGTCTTTCGGTGTTTACGGTCGAACTCGTTGCGTATTCAATGTTTCGCGAATTTGGGGTGGTCATCACGGCGATCTTGTTGGCCGGCCGCACTGACAGCGCATTCACCGCAGAAATCGGCGCGATGAAAATGCGCCAGGAAATTGATGCGATGCGGGTGCTCGGCATGTCGCCGATGGAGGTGCTTGTTGCGCCGCGCATTATTGCGATGCTGGTTATGGTGCCGTTTCTGGCGTTTCTGGCGACGATGGCGGGATTGATCGGCGGATTGGTGATTTGCTGGTCCCAGTTGGGCATTACGCCCGGCATGTATTTCACCCGAATCCAGGAGAATATCGCCGACCAGCACTTTTGGGTTGGGATGTTCAAGGCCCCGTTCTTTGCCCTGGTCCTAGCGTTGATCGGCTGCCGTCATGGTTTGGAAGTGGGCAATGACGTGGCCTCCTTGGGGGAGCGCACAACCGCCTCTGTTGTGCAATCCATTTTCATAGTGATCGTTCTCGACGCGCTGTTTGCGATTTGGTTTCTGGAGATCAATTGGTGAGCGCGGCGATCATCTCCGTGCGTGGCCTGCACACGCAATTTGGCGATCAGGTCGTCCATCGCGATCTCGATCTGGATGTCATGCGCGGAGAAATTCTCGGTGTTATCGGGCCGTCTGGTTGCGGCAAGTCGGTTCTGCTGCGGCAGATCGTCGGGCTTGACGCGGTACAGGCGGGCACAGTCACCGTACTCGACCAAGACGCGACCGCGCTGTCGCTGGATGCACGCAATGACTTGGGCAAGCGCCTAGGCGTGATGTTTCAGGACGGCGCGTTGTTTTCCACGATGACCGTGAAAGAAAATATTGAGCTGCCCCTGCGTGAGCATACGCGCCTGCCGCCTGAACTGCTCAGCGAGTTGGCCGATATCAAGCTCACATTGGCGGGGCTTGGCCCGGATGCACACGCCAAACGGCCGGCGCAGATTTCCGGCGGCATGCGCAAGCGGGCGGCGTTGGCCCGTGCTTTGGCGCTCGATCCTGAACTTTTGTTCCTGGATGAGCCGACCGCGGGCCTTGATCCGGTCACCGCCGGCCGCTTTGACGTTTTGCTGTTGGAGCTGGTCCGCGCGCTCGGTTTGACGGTGTTCCTTGTGACGCACGATCTCGATACCTTGCACACCGTGTGCGATCGCGTCTGCGTTTTGTATGGCGGCAAAGTTTCAGCGATTGGCTCGCTGGAGCAAGTTCGCGCCAATGCGACAGGTTGGATCAAGGATTACTTCTCCGGGCCGCGCGGTCGCGCCGCGCTCGGCGGGCCTTAAGGAGGCAATGATGGAAACCCGTGCAAACTTTGTCTTGCTGGGCGGTTTCGCGCTGTGTGCGATGGTGCTGGCTTTCGTCTTTTCCCTGTGGCTTGCCGGCGACGACTGGAACCGCACCTACTCGGAATATGATGTTGTGTTTGAGGGCCCCGTGCGCGGTATCGCGCGCAATGGCGAGGTTCGCTTCAATGGCATAAAGGTGGGTGAGGTGGTGGATTTGCGCCTCGACCCTGGCAACGCCAATCGCGTGCTCGCGCGTATCCGCATTGATGCCGCTACGCCCGTGCGCACAGATAGCGAAGCCCAGGTGGAGCCGATCGGCGTCACGGGCTTGAATTTGATTCAGATTTCTGCGGGAAGTCCGGATGCGGATTATCTCAAGCCTGAGTTTGGCCGGCCGCGGCCACAGATCATCACGCGACGCGGACAATTCGAAGAAATCCTCGCATCGGGTGAAGAAATTGCGCGCCAGGCCTCGGAAACCTTGGCAAAAGCGCAGGGCCTGTTGACCGAGCAAAACACGAGACGCTTCGAAAGCATCCTCGCCAACATCGATTCGATCACGCGGCAACTGGCGTCGAACGCGAATGGCGTGAAGGCCGCCGGTGAAGCGGCGACGGCTCTGCGTGATGCGGCGTTGGAAATCCGCGATACCGCAAAGACATTGGGCGATTTCACAACGTCGCAGGATGGCCAAGTGCGCCGCATCGTCACTGATACGCAAACTCTTGTCGATACGTCGAACGCGGCAATGACTGAAGTCGGCAAGGCGGCGCAAAGCCTAGAGGCGGTGATTGGCGTCGCCACGCCCGATATTGCCGCCGCCGCACAGGAGTTGCGTGAATTGTCGGAGACACTGCAGCGCCTGGCTGCCGATGTGAATGAATCGCCAACCGCCTTTTTGGCGGGTGAATCGAAACCCCGGATCAGCGTGCGCCCATGAACCTTTCTCGTTTCAGTCTGCTTGTGTTGGCGGTCGGCGCTGTATCGGGCTGCGTGTCGCTGTTGCCCGCGCCGTCTGAAGCGCCGCGCCTCTATGTGATCGAAACCACGACGCCTGCCGCCAGCGCGGCGCCGCTGCCGGTGGTGTTGTCAGTGGCGCGCCCAGCGACCCCGCAAGCGCTAAGCGGGCGCGATATTGCATGGCGACGCGGTGTGGAGCTTGCCTATCTCGACAGCG
>JBIKVO010000459.1:0-2663 GCA_044356795.1 Caulobacterales bacterium | reverse complement strand
TCGAAAGCTGCCTTGTCCATGATCTTTGCTCCGTTCTCTAATCGCGAGCGCGAGATCAAGTTGTTTTTCCCTTGTCTGCCAAAAGCGCTTTCTTTGGTTTGACCGCACCGCAGGCTTTCTTTCGTCCCGACCGCGCATCGCACTGGCCGCGGCGCGCAGGCAAGGTCAAGGTCGGCTGCGTGAGCAGCCGCCTTCAGGCTTGACCTTGACCGCGCCGAGCACCGCGGCACGATCAGATTTTCGGGCCGAACTTGCCGGCCAAATGCACGTGCGCCAATCTCCGCCGGGGTCATCGTTCTCTTCGCGGTCGATCGAGTCGCCGCATCATCGCCATCGAATGTCTTGACGCCGCAATGTTCCCGACGCGCTCAAAGCGCAGGAGCAAAGGCGCGGTCGCCAAGGCATCGTCCCGGCAGGGACTGCCTTATGGGTACGCTGCAATCAAGCTGTTGCGGCGCGCCCATGTTCGATGAGCCATTGGAATGGCTGGCCGGTCATCAGCATGCGGTGGAGAATGACAGCCAGTTTTCGAGCAACAGCGCTCGTCGCGTTCTTCTTGCCTGTACGCTCCGCAAGCGCTGTGCCCCAGTTTTTCAGATCGTTGGGGCGCGTTGTGCGACGCAGAATGGTTGTCGCAGCCTCGAACAGCATGCTGCGCACAATGCGATCGCCGCGCCGCGAAATCCCGCCAGCAAAGTCCATTTCTCCGGACTGGCGTCGTTTCGGCGTCATACCGAAATAGGCGCCCACTGCGGCGGAAGATTTGAACCGCTCTGGATCGCCAATGCCGCTCAGAAAAGTCAGCGCCACGATGGCCCCGACGCCTGGCGCGGACATCAAGAGTTTGACGCTGTCCATGCTGCGCGCCTGGCGCAGCGCGAGACGGTCATATGCCTTAACCTGATCTTGAATGGTCTCGAGCGCCGCCAACAGGGGATTGGTTATGGCAATCAGGCTTTCATTGCCTTCGGTCGCCAGGCGCACGCGCGCGGCATATTGGCCGCGCCCACCGCGCGGCAGAACTGCGCCAAAGCATTTCAGAATGCCGCGAATGCAGTTTTTCATCGCGGTGATTTGGCCAACAAGCTGATGTCGCGCCACCAACAGCGCGCGGATCCTTTGGTTGTCGTGGCTCTTTACCGCCACCTTGCAAAACCAGCCAACGCGCATGATCTGCGCAAGCCCGAAAGCGTCATTGGCGTCGGTCTTGTTCACGCGCAACGAAAGCGTCGCTTTGGCGTGGCGCGCGTCGACGCAAATGACCGGCAGACCGCGCGCCTTCAATCCGTGATACAGCCAAGCAGACAGCTGGCCGGCTTCCAGGCCGATGCGCACAGCGTTCGGCGCGTGTTTCGCGAGGGTCGCGCCAATGGCGTCTGGCGTCGATGGCGCGCTCCCACGCCACAGTATGTGATCCTCCTCATTGATGACCGAAATCGCCGTTTCCTTCAAAGACACATCGAGACCGACAAACTGCTTGGACATAGCTGCCTCCGAAACTTCCCAGCCGTCGCAGCATAATGGCTCCGGCGATTAGGCCATGTTCCCGGAGGGCTGATCCCGCCGGGGTGCGCTTGGCACACGCCCGCTGAAGAGCAGCCGGACCAGTCAGCGCAGCGGCGCTGTGCAAGGGGTCGGTGCGGCCTGCAGCCGTGCAAAGCGCGGCGAAGCCACGGCCCCTTTCACAGCGGGCGACGGATGCTGTCTCGAGGGCGAACCGCGAGCGCGCCCCGCGCGGGTTCGCTATGGGGAAGCGGAAGAGCTTGGACGAACAGAGGCTCAAATCGGCTGTTGCGAAGAACGATACGCGTGAATGTTCGGCAGGGCGGAAGGTTTCAGATGTCGATATCGTAGCGCGTGCGCAAACGTGCGACTTGGTTTTGAGCCAGGGTGGCGGGGCCGGTCGTTCCCACTGGCGCCAGAGCTCATCGTATGTGGCAAAGGAGAAGGTCGGCGTGCCGCCCGAGACGGCCGCCGCGAAGTGTGCCGCTTCGTCGCGATGCGCGCGGAAGTGACCGAAATCGTCGGCGTTGCGCGGTTCCCAAAAAAGATAGAGCAGATGAACGTTTTGGCCTGCGAAAGTGTGCGCGAGCCCGAACGCATGTTTGATCAACTGCGCCGCGTCCAGGCTGCGATAGAGGTCGGGCGCTGACCTCAAGGCTTGCATGTGCGCGAACCATGGACCGTCGCGTCGCTCGTCTTTGATTTCTGCCTCGTAGGCGTCAGCAAAATCGGCGTCTTTCGAAGAAAAGTATTCCAGGCATTTTGACTCAACGCCGATAACACCTGTTCCGCTTTCCAAGACGAGATCGAGGTTGGGCGGGCGACGCCCCGCCAAGCCATGCGGGCATTTGCGCTCGAATTGGAGCGTTTTGAACCCCGTATTCTGGAAAACAACAAGATCTTCGATCCCACGCTTGAAGGGCCCGAATGTATTGGCGGCCAGCGCTGACGAAGAGTGTGCAGGGCGAAATTTGCCTTCTAGGGAAGCTCTGATTTAGACACAAAATCCGCGCGGTAATTGGTCTTTTCGTGCTTTCTTGGCCGATGGGGTCGTTTTTTCATCCGGTTTCCCCTTAATTCGAGGGGGAAACCGCATTTTTGGGCAGACTCCGCCCCTGATCAAGCCGCCGCAAGTCGGCGACGAGAGAGGAAAAGATTGC
>JBIKVO010000458.1:0-2664 GCA_044356795.1 Caulobacterales bacterium | reverse complement strand
GTGCGCACAGCGCGACGCTTTGCGGTGTCGCCCGCGTCCAACACATAGAGGAAGCCCTGATCGGCGCGGGCGTCGAACAGGGCGGTTACGGGCACGCGGATTTTCGGTGTGGCGCTGACTTGCGTGCGCACCAGCACCTCCGCAACTTGACCGCTACGCACATCGCCAGCGTCATCCAGGCGCACCTCGATGTCGAAGGCGCTGGTGGCGACATCGCTTTTCGCAGCGATCCGCACGACGCGCCCCGGACGAAAGCCGCCCGCATCAATCCGCACGTCTGCGCGATCGCCAACCTTGACCCGGCGCACCGCATTGGCGGACAGGCCGGCGCGCACGATCACCCCATCGGTTTGTGAGCCGAGCAACAAAACCGGCGTCCCGGAGCCGACATTCTGGTTGGGCTCCGCCAAGCGGCGCAAAATCACCCCTGGTGTTGGGGCGGTGATCACGGATTGATCGCGGGCAAACCGCGCGGCCGTCAGGTGCGAGCGCGCATTGACAAGTGCAAGCTCCGACGCATCCAAGCCCACCTTGGCGATGAAACCTCGGTCGAAGAGCGATTTGTTGCGGTTGAACTGATCTTCGGCGTTGCGCGCGGCTGTTTCTGCGGCAGCAAGCACGGCGTTCACGTCGAGCAAATTAAGCCGCGCGAGCACTTGGCCGGCCCGCACCTGATCGCCTTCATCCACCAGGATCTGTCGGATCAGGCCGGGGGTGCGGAACGACAGGGCGGTTTCGCGCTGAAACGCCACCATACCGGCCGCGCGCAAGTCGGCCCCGCCGACGCTGGGGGCGGCCAGCACAGCCTCAACCCGGGGTTTTGTTTCCGCAATGGCGGTCTTCTCCGCGCCGCCGCCGCCACATCCTGCGGCAAGCGCTGCAAGCACCATCAAGGCTGCACAAACAGCCTGCGGACGCGCCCCCTCCGTCTTCGCTCGCTGCGGTGCAGACATTCTAAAAAGCCCCCCAATCGATCGCTGGCCGATCTTGACGCGCGCGATCGCCATGAGGGCCCGACAAATAAATGATGCGCGATATATTCAGCCTTCAATGATAGCGCTTGGGCGGGGGCCGTCAATGCCTCTTGGGTTTATAACACGATCAGGGCCACAGCGCTGACCAGCGCCGCAAACACGATCGCCCCCAAAAGCGGCCACGCGATCGATCCCATCTCAACCCCAGTCGGCGCGCCAAAAGCGAGGTCAGCGCGGCGCTCCATCACCGCCGGTTCGGCGACGTTCGGCCTATGGGCGTCACGGCCAGATGGTTGCGGGTCGAACTTGAATTTGACATCGGTCATGGCGCTAACAGAGCGGAACTCCCAAGTCCGTGATAGGGTTCAGGGTGTCGCTGAGGCAAAACGTCCATCCGCGCCTGGGGGCCTTGGTGGACAACGGTCATCGCAGTGCAAAAACATGCACAAACGATGTTCATTGATCACCATGTGGCCGGAATTACACCATCATCGTTAGGGGTTATTCGGCACAGGCCGCAGCCCAGGCGCTCTGCAGCGCGGCCAGAAACATCGCCTCGGTCAGGCGTCCGGTTTGGGTATTGTAGCGCGAACAATGGTACGACGCGGTCAAGGTGCGCCCCGACGGTGCATGATATGTTTCGCCATGGCGAAACGGCGCTTGAACCAGGCAAACACCCTCAACCTTCAACACGCTGCCATGGGCGATCGCCCCCAGCGCCAAAATCGCGCGCAGCTTTGGCAGGCTGGCGATGCGCGCGCTGAGATGGGGGCGGCACTGGGCGATTTCGGTCGGCGTCGGCTTGTTTTCCGGCGGCGCGCAGCGCACGGCATTGGTGATCATGACCCCGGCCAAGCGCAAATCATCGTCCCCATTGGGATCGTAGGCGCCGCTGGCCAGTCCCAGCCGTTGCAGCGACCCATAGAGCAATATCCCGGCATAATCGCCGGAAAACGGTCGGCCCGTGCGGTTTGCCCCCGTGCGGCCAGGGGCCAAGCCGACAATCAACAAGCGCGCGTCCGGGTCGCCAAAGGACGGCGCCGGACCATTCCACCAGCCGGGATTTTCTGCAGCATTTTGCCCGCGATACGCCACCAAGCGGGGGCAAAGCGGACAGGAGCGCGCGGGCTCGGCCGGATCCCCGCTTGGTTCAGCCTTCGTCTCAGTCTTCATCATAATCGCCGCCGCGACCGCCGCCGCCGCTTCGGGGTGGACGCCCGATCAGCGGGACAAGGTCGGCCAGATCAAGAAACGCGTCCGCCGCGCGGCGCAAATCATCGGCGACCATCGGCGGCTGTGAGCGCACCGTCGACACCACCGTCGTGCGCACCCCGCGCCTCTGCAGCGCCTCGATCAGGCTCACGAAGTCCCCGTCGCCCGAGAACAGGATGGCGTGATCCAGAAACGATGCCGCCTCCATCATATTGACGCTGATTTCAACGTCCATATTGCCTTTGTAGCGCCGCCGGCCGGTTTGATCGGTATATTCGCGCGCCGGCTTGGTGACCAAACTATACCCATTATAGTCAAGCCAATCGATCAATGGCCGAAGCGAGGACACCTCCTGATCCTCGACAATGGCCGTGTAATAATAGGCGCGGATCAAGCGCGCGCGCTGTCGGCACTCGACCAGCAGGCGGCGGTAATCGAGATCAATCTGCAAGGCCCGCGCGGCGGAATAGAGATTGGC
>JBIKVO010000457.1:0-2676 GCA_044356795.1 Caulobacterales bacterium | reverse complement strand
CTCACCGCGCAGGGCGTGCCGATCCTGCCGGCCGCGTTGGTGGAGAAGGAAGCCTATCGCGTGATGTTCGCGCTCGGCTGGCCGCTCAGCCGGCTGACGGAAAGCCATGTCGGCGGCTTGCCCGCGGCGCGGGGCAATGCGGAGGCGTTCGTGCGCGCCGTACTCGCCTGGCGCGGGCTTGTGGCGGCCAGCCAGGCGCCGAAACCGGAAGACGCCGCACCGCCGCCCGCCAGTGAGCCAACGCCATGAGCAAGCTCGACCTCGATCTCGAAGCCGCCCTCAAGGCCGCCGAAGCCGGGCAGAGCGGGGGTGCAACAGCGCCTTCCCTACCGACCCCAAAGGGGCGGGGCAGAGCCAAGCAGCGCGAGCGGAAGGTGTTGGCGCCAGAAGGCCCCGTCCAACGCATCAGCGCCGCCCGCAGCGTCCGGGTCCATATGTTCTCCACCCGCGCCAGCGCCGAGATCTTGAACGCACTCTACGCCCTGGCGCGGGACGAGCGGCGGACGGTGACGGAGCTGTTTGAGGAGGCCGTGGGGTTGTTGGAGCGAACGCGCGCGCCGGCAGTCCGATTGACAATATCCTGCGCAATAACTAGTGTGCTGACTAGATTAATAGGGCGATTGGTTATGAAAACTTGGCCAGTGCAGGACGCCAAAGCGCGTTTCAGCGAATTGTTGGATACATGCCTGCGCGAAGGGCCGCAGATTGTAACGCGTCGCGGCGCGGAAGCAGCGGTGCTGGTGCCCGCGGACGCTTGGCGCCGGCTGAAGGCGGCGGCGCGGCCCAGTCTGAAGGATTTGCTGCTGGCGGAGGACGGGCGGTGCGAACTGCTTCTCCCGAAGCGGGGAGCCCAGCGCCGCCGCGCGGCCGAAGCGATCGACTAGGCCGCGTTCGCCATGTACCTTCTCGCTGCCAACGTGATTTCGGAGCTGCGCCGGCAGCGCCCCCACGGCGCGGTGCTGGCCTGGCTCAAAGGGGTCGATGATGCTGACTTGCGGTTGTCGGCGGTGACGCTTGGGGAAATCCAGGCCGGCATTGAAATGACGCGCAAGCAGAACCCAGCCCGCGCAGCCGAACTGGAGCAGTGGCTCGATGCGGTCGCGGCCAGTTGGAACGTGTTGCCGATGGACGGCGCAACTTTCCGACGCTGGGCGCAGCTGATGCATGGGCGCAGCGACGATCTGATTGAAGACGCCATGATCGCGGCCACAGCGGCAGTGCATGGGCTGACGGTCGTCACCCGCAATGTGCGGGACTTTCGTCATTTCGGGGTGAAGACACTGGACCCCTTCAAAGCGGCCTAACCTTGCCGCCTGTGGGATTGGGGCGCCGTAGCGCTCACCCCGGCGTCGAATGCCCGCCCGCATGATAGAACGCCGGCCGGTTCATCACCGTGCCCGCGTCGACACGGTGCGTCGACCATCAAGCGCGAGCGTTGCGCAATGCAACGCCAGATATTCCGGCCCACTCAGAAGCGTTTTCCAGGCGGAACGCCTGCGCCATCTTCAGCAAGGCTTCGCGATAGGGCCGAAGCTGTTCGAAAAGCTCGTCCGGCGGGTGCAGGCCGAGATACTTCCTCTCAACCATGTTCCGCGTATGGTCTGGCGCTGGCAAGCTCCTCAAGCGCGTTAGCCTGGGTAGCGTTCGCTGGTAGACTTATGCGCCAATTGTGGTAGAAATCTACCATGAGCTTAAACATCAAAAACCCAGAGACCCATGCGCTGGCGGCGGAACTCGCGCAGCGCCTGGACGTCTCGATGACCGAAGCTGTGACTTTGGCGCTCAAGGACAAACTCGCCGCCACGTCCCGCGAGGCAGAAGTGGCGCGCAAGCTCGAAAGACTGCAGCGGACCGCCGCAGCGGTCACCGCCATGATCGGGCCCGAAGGCCTGCCTGACCATGCCGAGTTGCTTTATGACGATCTGGGCCTGCCGAAATGATCATCGATACATCCGCGCTGGTCGCGATCCTTGCCGGCGAGCCGGAGGCGCCGGCATTCATGGCCGCAATCGCCAACGCGTCGGCCGCTTCGATATCGGCCGCAACCTATCTGGAAACCGGGATTGTGATCGACTCGCGGAACAATCCGGCGCTCAGCCGTGCGTTCGATGACCTGCTCGTCGCGAACGGGATTTCGGTCGAGCCTGTGACGCCCGCCCAGGCCAAGCTTGCACGCGAAGCGTATCGCGATTTCGGCAAAGGCTCGGGCCACAAAGCCGGGCTTAATTTCGGCGATTGCTTCAGCTATGCGCTGGCCGCCGACAGCCGGCGCCCGCTCCTCTACAAGGGCGAAGATTTCACGCATGCCGGTTTGGCGTGCGTGACGTGAGGGGCGAGTTGGCCGGACGCAAAAGTGTCAGTCGCTTTTCTGTTGAGCGCACACGCCCATCTTCTCAAGCACCCAATCCGCCGCCGTCTGAGCCTTGGCGGCTGCGGTGAGGAAGGCGGCGGGGTTTGATGTCAGCACTTCTAGCTGCGTATTCCGACAACTTCGGCATGCGATTCCGAAATGACTTCGGCAGGTGCAAGCGGGCTTGCGGCATGGTGATCATTGGCGGTGAAGTTTCCTTTGGTCAAGATCCTCCGCGGTTGCAGTCGCGGCGGGCGCGCGTGACCGCCCGTCACGAGTCGCGCGCGCCCGCTGCGGCCTCGCCGCCGTTGCCGCTTTTGGATTGG
>JBIKVO010000453.1:0-2695 GCA_044356795.1 Caulobacterales bacterium | reverse complement strand
ACCAGCTCATTCTGGCGCAACCCTCGAAAGGAGAATGCCGTGGGAGAGGCCGCCCAACCAGTTTGCTCACCTCACGATCATACGGTCTAGCGCTGGCAAAATGCAGCGGTCGTGAGTGACCACCACGGTGATTGCAAGCGAAGAAGAATGAAGGGCCGACAATGACGTGATCTCGCGACCACAGC
Organism: Caulobacterales bacterium; assembly: GCA_044356795.1. Taxonomy (GTDB): domain Bacteria; phylum Pseudomonadota; class Alphaproteobacteria; order Caulobacterales; family Aquidulcibacteraceae; genus JBIKVO01. The sequence continues at coordinate 2,510 of JBIKVO010000453.1, read as the reverse complement.
CATCGCCGGCCCAAAGGCGCATCACTCGGCAGCGTGCAGGGCAGCCACGCCGTCTTCGGTGAGTTCTTAGCGCGGCTCGCGCTCCGGCGTGACAAGCAGTGCTGGCAACCAGCCACACCCGTCGAGGGCCTGTTCGACCCGCGTGACGAGTTCCTCCTTGCGCAGCTTGCCGACATTCTTGGCAGACAAGGCGCGGTCTGTCTCGCTGAGTTGCTGCATGCACGGCGCGGATTCCAGCGCAGTAATCAGGGCGGCTTTCGGCAGCCGCGTCCAAAAGGCAAGGTCCGGCGCCCAGTGGCGCGTCATATCGAGGTCGAGTACCTCAGCGATGCGGTCGGCTAGCTTCTGTTTGCGGCGGTCGTCGATGTTGGCGTCTTCGTGCGCGAGGTCGATGTTGGACGCGACGATGAGGGCGAACGCCTCCATCAAGGTCTCGGCGCTTTGCGCCAAACACCAGTTCAGCAGGGCCGATTCCGTTTCGGGGATGCTGGTGAACAAGGCTGCCCGCTCATCACACAGCCCATCGTGATCGGCCAACCAGCGTGGGCGTGCCGTCAAGGTGACACCCGGCGCGCCATAGCCGCTCATCGCGTGCCGCAACAGAGCGAAAACGCCGATAGCAAATGCCGTGTGCGGCGCATCGCTCAGTGTGCGGCTGATAGCAGTCGTGCGGATCGCCGTGAGATCGCGCACCAAGGCGCGGGGCAAGGTAGCGCGGGGTTCTCTCCAGGGGGCTTCAACGGTGTCCGAGCTATCCGCGACGGCTTCGCTTCCCTCGATGTTATCGGCTTGTGCGTCGGGCTGGCCATCGGTCGCCACTGAGTGTTGTGCTTTCAGCCTCTCGGCTGTCTCAGCATCACGTTGCCGACGCAGCTTTGTGAGCTTGGCGACATCTGCTTTCGCGACCAAGCCATGCGCGAAGTAGAGCCGACCATCATGCTCCACAGAAATCACAACACCCGCGAGCGCCATTTCTTGCGGATCCCAGCTGGTAAGCGTTTCCAACAAAGCCTGATGGTCCGCCTCAAGACGATCACGCTCAGCCCACCGATGATCGTCATCATCGGCGTCTTCAAACGCGGTTTCGAGTTCTTCAATCTCGGCTTCAAGTTTTGCGAGTGTCGCGGCTTCGTCGTTTGTTGGCTTGCGGCGCGTTGGCTGCACGCGCTGACCGCTGGCTCATTCAAAGCGGCCGTGGCCGAGGTTCGCATTCACCCAGCCCCAGCCTGGGGCGAGGAGGTCTTCGCGAAACACTTCGAGCTTCTCGTTGGCGAGCCGTGACAGCAAAGCCGGGTCGTCGATGTAGATCTCGCTATCGAGGAACAGTTCGCGAGTCAGCGAACCGCCAGCGGTTTCGTAAGCGGCCAAGCCAACAAACCGGGCCAACCGATCCATGCCGCGAATGTGGCCATGGGTAAGGTGCGCACGGACATTTGCGGCGTGCGTGACGGGTTTGCCCAGCGCCTTGAACACGGCTTCCTGGCGCGCATGATCCGGTTCAATACAGAACGCGCGGGCGGCTTCCAGTGCGAGATCGCCCTTGCGATAAGCGGCCTTCAGTTTCGGCGAGAGGGAAGCCAGTGCGAGGCGTTGTTCGACATGGCGGTGATTGACCCCGAAGCGTTGCGCGATGGCGCCGACATCGAAGCCTTGCTCAGTCAGTGCGGCAAAGGCTTCCACCTCATCCATCGCATCGGCGGCGACGCGCTGCACGTTTTCCGCCAGGGAGCTTTCAAGCGCGGCTTTATTGTCCAGGATATGGCACGGAACCGGATAGTCTTTGGCGATGACGCCTTGCTTAGCCAGCGCCTTCAGGGCGGCAAGCCGTCGTCCGCCTGCGACCACGTTGAAACGATTATTTTCGGCGCGTGTCACGGACAAGTTTTGCAGCAAGCCGAGCGACTTGATCGACGCCACCAATGCCTCAAGGTCCGCCTTTCGATCCGTGCGGCGGATATTCTGGTCTGAGATGGCCAGCTTGTTGAGCGGGATTTGCGCGAAGCCAGATTGGTTCGGGGATTGCTGCGTTTCGGGTTCAACGTGAGAAATAGCAGTCATGAGGATGCTCCATCGAGCCTCCCGGCGGCCACATGCGCGCCGGGGTCGCGCTTTTCAGGCGACATGCGGCCCCTCGCCCGCGCAAAGGAAGCCGGGTCGAGGCCAGAGAGCGTCAGCGTGCCTCGATGCGGCTTCCGCGTGGGCTAATCGGGCGACATGCCTGAAGCGCGACTTTGGCGCGGCTCAGTGTTTTGTTTGAGTGGAGTGAGCTGACTTCGGCGGCGCGACAGCCGGAAGCGCGCCAAACACCCAGCCTTCGAGTTGCGCTTCGCGGCGGATGCGCTCGGTCACGGCTGGGGCGAACAAGGCTGAAAGCTTGTTCGCGCGGTCCATGTTCGACAGCGTTGCGGCCACAACAAATGCAGCATGCTGATGATAAGTGTGTGCGCCGCGCGGGAGCTCATTGCGCCACAACCCGGGATGCGTCTCGGCAATCACGGATTTTCCTGGCG
>JBIKVO010000454.1:0-2695 GCA_044356795.1 Caulobacterales bacterium | reverse complement strand
TCAACGCCGCGCTCTCGGAAATGCCGATCACGCGCATCGTGGTCGCGCATCGCCCGGAGACCATTCGGGCGGCTGCACGGGTGCTGCAGCTTTCAGCCAATGGCCTCGTGGAGCATCCACGCGAGGTGGTGTAAATGGGAGAGGATGATGAGAACGCTTGATTTGGTAGAGATGGAGCACGTGTCGGGTGGGTTTGGCGAGTCGCATGCGGATGGGGGCGGCTCTTCGGATCCGATCAACCAATTTGATAGCAACAATCTGGGCGCCCGAATTCCGTATTATGAGAACGGTCAACTTCGCGGTTTCATGGTGGCAGACGGAACCGGGACCAGATATGTTGACGGTGCTGGACGGGTGCAGCTCACAGAGGAAGGTCGCGAGTTAGCCGAGGATCGAAGAGAAGAAGAGCGGCGTCGATTTCAAGACTCGCCCTTTGGACGCGCTGTTGATCGTATTACCGATAAAGTGAGGGATATCGTAAATCCCGGCGGATAATGCATGGTGCTCCCATAAACTCCAACTGAGACATTGGGGATTGCACTAGAACTTAGCGGGAATTAGCTGCCCTTTATGCCCACACGGCATCAACCTGTGTGGGCAGATTTGTGGAGCTTCGCTGAGACATTTCTGCTCATGTGGCAATTGATCCTAGCGGTCAGGGTTACTCAACAAGTGTAGTTTATGGGAGGGCTCGAGCTGTGCTTGCTTGGTTGCTGTTCGCTGTGGCGATGTTATTCCCTGAATTCGCACCGCGAAATTCAGCAACATCCGACGAGCCTTTAGTGATTACCGGCCTCATTGATAATTCGGTTGTTCATCAAATCAGGGGCTATCGTGGCGATCATATCATGATTGACAGTCGTGGCGGGCAAGTGGCTGCTGGCTTGCAGGTGGCAGACTTGGTTTCTAAGAGAAAGATGACAGTAACCGTTACTGATAGATGTTACTCCGCTTGCTTTTCGTTTGTATTTCTTCCCGCTGCGCGCAGAGAAGTGCTGGCTGGGGCTACGCTCGCTATGCATCCTGGTGAGATTGAGTCTATGCTTCTTGCAAGGCAGCGAAGCGTTCCGCTGGGCCTAAAAACTGAGCAAGTAGCGTTACAGCATGAGGCGGCGCTGGCGCGGGTAGGCCTGGGCTTGGCGCTATTTCACGAATCTATACGTCTGATGCAATTAGAATTAGTGCCTGGGCCGGCAATCTGCCCGAACTCTCTTCTTCGCCCCGGCGAAGACAAAAATGCTGCTATGTGCCAATTATCGATCGGCAAATATAAGGCATGGTACCCAACGTCAGACCAGCTGATGCGTCTTGGCGTTGAATTGCATGGTCCGCCGATCACCTATCATTCAATTGACGATATTCACCGTAAGATTAATGTGGCAAATCGTGATCGCCCTGTAGTTTTCGGGGAATGCCAGTATGAACCATCCCGCTTGCCTGCGCTCAACTGTATGCATTAGAGCACTGGTACGATGAGTTTCGAGGTCGTTGATCCGTCGTCTTTTGGGGTTCAAATTTTTTTAATTTATTGGCGTTGGCGTTGGCGTTCCGTTTTTTTTGGGGGGGACTCCCCACCAATGATCAAGCCGGTTTTTGGGTGGCGCTGACCACGCCTTGCCGGCTGGGATCATAGGCAGTTCGGGTCTGCAGCATGGCGCAGGCCACCGCCAAAAGCCGGTTTGCCACGCCGCGCAGCGCGCGCCCATGCGTGTGACCGCGGGCGCGCAGCGCGCCGTAGCGCGCCCGACTTCGAGCGTCGTGCTGTGTCGCCACCCGCGCCCAATGATAGACTGCCGTGCGCAATCGCCCTGAGCAGGCCTGGCGCATTTCGACGCGACAGGATTTGCCGCTGCGTTTGGTCACCGGGGCGACGCCGCACAGAGTGCGTAAAGCGTGATAATCTCGCCCTTGGATGGCGTGGTGCGCCTCCGCGAGCAGCGTGGCGAGGACAAAGATCATCCCGCAGGCCTTCCCACGCCCGGCAAAGAGCGCAGGATTGTCGCGTCATGCTGCTCCACAGGCTGCCCCGGAGCGGCCTCTCCGTCCGGCTCTGGCCCGGCGATGGCGGCGGTCAGCGCGTCAAGTCGACGTGTCGCGTCCTTGATCTGGCGGTTCACCAGACGCACGCGCTCGGCCACGTTCAGCACATGCGCGCTTGCGGCTTCAGCCGTACCGGGTGCGACCGTCAGGGCCGTACGGCGCAACACCGCCAGCGCATCATCCGCCGAGAGCCGCCGAATGCGATGCGCGCTCAGGATGCGAGCAAGCTTCTTCGCGTTCAGTTTTGCAGTGGCGCCAGGTGTCGGCGCCAACGCCAGGATGTCGAGAAACCATTCACTTCCAATATCATCGGTGAGTTCAAGCGCTTGCGGAAAGTAGCGCCACAATTGCTGGCGAATGCGATTGGTCAGCCGGGTGCGCTCATCCTTCAAGTCGTCGGCCATCCGCGACCATTCGCGCAGTTCAACGATCAAGGGATCGAGCATTTCAAGGCGGCGAAAGCAATGCCGGTCGGTCTTCAGCGAAGACGCCAACACCAGGGCGTCACGGCGATCATCCTTGGCGCCAGCCGGCGAGAAGCGATCGCGAAAGCGGTCGAGCTGCTTGGGATTGATCGCGAAAACGGCAACGCCGCGATCCATCAGGGCCTCGACGACAGGACCGTGCGGCGTTTCAATCGCTGCGGCGATCTCGC
>JBIKVO010000080.1:0-9831 GCA_044356795.1 Caulobacterales bacterium | reverse complement strand
GCCATAGGCCATCGACTGATCCTGCAGATCGCATTCGCCGCCCTGGTCGCAGATCGGGCAGTCCAGCGGGTGATTGATGAGCAGAAACTCCATCACCCCTTCACGCGCCTTCTTCACGATCGCCGACTCGGTGATCAGTTCCGGTAAAATCCCGTCTTTGTTGGGCGGCAAGTCCTTGATCTGCTGGGCGCAGGAAGCCACCGGCTTGGGCCCGGACCGGCCGCCGATCTTGACCTCGATCAGGCACATCCGACAATTGCCGGCGATCGACAGACGCTCATGATAGCAGAAACGCGGGATCTCTTTCCCGGCGGCCTCGCAGGCCTGCAGCAAGGTATACTCGGCGGGAACGTCGATCTCGACCCCGTCCACCACAATCTTTGTCATTGACCATCGCCCTTCCGGCGCCCATGCGGGCCACTCGATGGCCGAAGCCGCGCTTTGGCGCAAGGGGGTGCTGCGCGCTTGACCCACCGCGATCGCTTCGGGCCGGGGATGGCTCGGGCCGCTTGCTCCGTTCGGCGGTGAACAAGCCCATCATCGGCGGACAGACACCAGGCGACACCCGGCAGCGTCCGCGCCATCCAGGCGTCGAATGCATCATGTAAGTCGCATGCAAGGTGTAGAAAGCGATTGGCCAGGAGCGGGCTTGCAACGCCGCCCTGCCAACGCCGCCCTGCCAACGCCGCCCTGCCAACGCCGCCCTCCCAACGCCGCCCTGCGGTGTGCCCCTGGCGCGAGCCGCCTGGGATGCATCTGCTTGCAGGCGGGGGCGGCGTCAATCAGCGTCCAATATAAAGCCGCACCCATTCCAGGTCCGTGTGCTTTTCCAGAGCCCGCCATAGGAGAGCATGGTCGATGGTGTCGAACAGGCCCTTCATGTCGAATTTCTGACCCCAATCATACTGCCAGCATCGCTGTCGCGTGACCGCCACGGCGTCCAGCGCAGACTGTCCCGGGCGGTAGCCAAAGGGGTCCGGGAGGACGATAGGTTCGAGATTCGGTTCCAGGACGCGCTTGACCACCATCTGCGCCACACGGTCCGTTCCAGTGGGCATGCCAAGGTTACAGTGGGCACACCAAGAATGCGTTGCCCTCCATTCTTCTACGGCGTGATTACTGCCTTGACCGGCGGCGGGAAGTCGTTCCCCGACCACATTCGGTTGCAGAGACGATCCAGATCGGTCTTCAAGTCTGTTTCAAAGTCAGCGATTGTCCCCGTGTCCACGCCGGATGACCCCGCATTGGCCTTGACGGCCTTCCAGGCGTCGAACGCCAGCTGTTTGGGAATAGCGAACGGTTTTGCTGTGTTCATCCGTCTCCTCCTGTCGCCAATTGGACGCTGAATGCAGCCGCTTGATCCGACCTCTTTGCTCCAGCCAAATTACCGGCCTTCACCGCTCCTGCAGGTCGGTCCGTCCCAAGTGCTCCGCATCGGTATTCTTGCCTCGCGGTGGATGCCGCTTGTGCATCTGCCTTGACATCGCAGCGACTGGTTCCCGCAATTCCACACGAGAGCCCGGATCCGGTTCACGCCCCCTATCCTATATGCCGGATCCTGTATGCGGGTCGCCGCACGCCCAGTACCCAAGTGTCCGGCGTGCCTGTCCCAGGAGATAGAAACGCCCCTGGTTTCGACGACACGTCTCTGGCTTACGAAGCGTCAACGGAGGTTCACTGTCGTTCGTCTCTTTGATCGTCACCTGCATGCGGTATAGCCTCATCGCTTTGGCGCTAATGCTCACCACCACAGCTCTTTACCGCAGCAGCTTGGTGTGGTTTGCAGCCTGCTCTTGGAAGCCGGCGCCGAAGGACATGCCTTCATCAAGACCCGCCTTCATCTCCCGTGCAGCTTATGGCGCAAGATCTCAGCGCATGAAGAACCTCCCTTTCATGTGCGTCTGCGGCGCCCTTGCGATGGTCCAATGAGCGCGGGCGGCGGCGGCGCAGGCTTGCGGCGTCAAGGCTGCGGATGAGACAAACAAGCGCCGGCTGAAGCTCTTTTGGCCGTCGCCGACGACCTCGGCTTCAACCATGGCGATGGCCGCCAGACCTGGCGGGCGGGTTCGTCGGTTTGGGCCGGTCCGAAAGCAGCCGGTCGCCATCATGGCTGACCCGATGGCGGCGCATCTCCAACCGGCCGCGATCGCCGAAAAGGTCTTGCTTTGGCAGTGCAACGCATCGCCGGTGACGCGCATGCCATTGCGGTCCGGGGCCGCAAAAGTGCGCCTGCCGCAGCGATTTCGTGGTCGCCGTTGGCGACAGCCGCGTGCCCGAGGACGAAGCGCCGGTCGCTGGCGAAGGCCGCTCGAGCGGGCAGCCGAAACAGCGCTGAGACGTCTCGTTGCCCGGCAAGCCGTTCTCAAGCTTCAGGAAAGAGCGAAAGAGAGGCTCCCGGTCGGCGGCGAAATCGGCGAAATCCACGCAGGTTTCAGCCCCGCAGACGCGCGCCGTCAGCGCCATCGTCAACGGCTCGAGAAAGTCCCACCGACGCGCATGGCCCGTGCGCGGATCAGGAACCTCGGCGAAACAGGCCGCCATCCCGGTCATCAAGGCTTAAAAACCAGGGCCGTCGGCCTCAAGACGCTCAGGCGCCCTCAGGCGCCATTACGAAGTCTCACATGCGATTGCCATGGCGCCTGACCGCGTCTTGACCTTTCCGCCCAGGGCGGATCGGCGTAACCGGTTGGCCCGCAATCTGCACGGCGGGGCGTCATGGACATCGTCACCCTCATTCAAGCCATCCTGATGGGCTTCATCGAAGGCCTGACGGAGTTTCTGCCCGTCTCTTCCACCGCCCATCTTGTCCTGCTTGGGCAGGCGCTGGGCTTTGTCGACCCCGGCGGGGAATTCAAAATCATGATCCAGCTGGGCGCGATCCTGGCGATCATGGTGGTGTTTTTCGGGAAAATCTGGTCGACGATCATTCACCTGCCGACCAAGGCCGAGGCCCGTCGCTTCGCCTTGATCATCGTATTGGCCTTTTTGCCGGCGGCGGTGGCGGGCGTGCTTTTGGGCAAGACCATCCGCGCCATGTTTCTTGACGGCAGCGTCAGTGCAGCCGCCCTGCAGATCATCGCCACGGTATTGATCATGGGCGGCTTCGTGATGCTGCTGGTGGAGCGCTTCCGCCCGCCGGCAACCACCACCGACATGGAGCGGATGCCGTTCTGGAAGGCGGTGCTGATCGGCTGCTGCCAGGCGGTGGCGCTCATCCCGGGGGTGTCGCGGTCAGGCGCGACCATCGTGGGCGCCATGCTGTTTGGGGTGGAGCGCAAGGCGGCGGCGGAGTTTTCGTTCTTCCTGGCGATGCCCACGATGATGGGGGCGTTTGCCTATTCATTGTGGGACAGCCGCGACAGCCTTGATTTTACGCAGATTCAAACGATCGGCGTCGGCTTTGTCGCCGCCTTCTTGGCGGGCCTTGTTGTGGTGCGGCTGTTTTTGGGCATCGTGTCGCGATACGGCTTCTGGCCGTTCGCATGGTACCGCATCGCGCTGGGTGGGCTCATCTTCGCGCTGGTTGGGCCGCCGACCTTTATGGGTTGATCCGATGGCCCTCGTACATTTGGCTATGAAGCCTATGGCCTGCCCGCCTTGATCGATCGGCTCACGGCGGAAGGCGTCACAATGCTGATCGACATCCGCCAGATCGCCAATTCCCGCCGGGCGGGTGTCTCCAAGCGGATGCTGCAGGCAAGGCTGGCTGACGCCGGCGTCGCCTGTCGCCACATGGTTGCGCGCGGCACGCCCAAAGCCGGGCGCGCCGCCGCCAAACGCGGCGACTTCGCCACGCTGGACGCAGTCTGTGCCACGGTGCTGGCGCAGCCGCAGGCCGGCCTTGCGCGCTCCGCTATCGCAGCCGAGGCCCAAACTGGGACGATCTGCCTCATGTGCCGGAAGGAAGACTGGACCATGTGCCATCGGGCGATGGTGTGCGAGCGCCTGGAAACCGATTTCCGCGTGACGGCGCGCCATCTCCATCAGCCCCGCTGATGGACAAACCCCGCGGCTTTGCCCAAAAGGCGCGCCAAGAAGGATATGTGATGCGCGGCGATCTGATCGTGGTGTTCGGCGGTTCGGGCTTTATTGGCCGCCATGTGGTGAAGGCCCTGTGCAAGCGGGGCAAGCGCGTGCGTGTGCCGATGCGCAGGCCGCATCTGGGCGCGGATTTGCGGGTGCTGGGCGATGTCGGCCAGGTGCAGCTGGTGCAGGCCAATGTCCGCTTTCCCGACAGCGTGACCGCCGCCTTGGACGGCGCCGACGGCGTGGTGAACCTGATCGGTCTGCTGAGCGAAAAAGGCAAACAGACCTTCATTGACGTGCAAGCCAAGGGCGCGGCAGCGATTGCTGATGCGGCGAAGGCGCGTGGGATCACAAGGTTTGTGCACGTGCCGATCCGCACTCAAAGTCGCTCTATGGCCGCACCAAAGCGGATGCGGAAGCTGCTGTGCGCGCGGCTGTCCCCACCGCGGCCATTTTGCGCCCCTCCATCGTGTTCGGCCCGGAAGACGACTTTTTCAACCGCTTCGCCGACATGGCGAAGTTCGCCCCCGCACTGCCGCTGATTGGCGGCGGCAAAACCAAATTCCAGCCGGTCTATGTGCAAGATGTTGCCGAAGCCGTCGCCAACGCGCTCGACCGCGACACCGCGCAGGGCAAGGTATTCGAATTGGGCGGGCCGCACATTTACACCTTCAAGGAACTGCTCGACTTCACCCTCAAAACAATCAACCGCAAACGCGGCTATGCCAACCTGCCCTTTTTCATCGCCCAGCCGATGGGCGCGATAGCGGATGCGGTGTTCCGCTTCAATCCCTTCGCCGATGCGCCCTTGACCGGCGATCAGGTGGAGATGCTGAAGCAGGACAATATTGTCGGTGCGTCTGGCGACAAAGTCGCCACGCTGGCTGATCTCGGCGTGACCGAGTTGGAAACGATCGAGACGATCGTTCCGTCCTATTTGTGGCGCTTTCGGCCCTATGGTCAGTTCCAGACCAAGCCATCCGCCTGACTGGGTTGTGCGCCTTTCAACCTTAACGCACGCACACGCAACCGGCGAAAGGCGCGCCATTCTGGTCCGATCCGTGCCGAATTCGCTCGCCCGCCTTAGGTAAAGCACCCGTAAACGGGCGGCACGCCGCTTGCTTTTCGCTTTCCCGTCGAGGCCGCGCCAGCCCGGGGCGGCGGAACGAGAGAGCACAACCATGGCGAACGCCATTGACCTCCATGTCGGCAAACGGCTGCGCCGTCGGCGTCGCCTGCTCGGCCTGACACAGCAGCAGCTCGCTGAAAGCATTGGCATCCGCTTCCAGCAGATCCAGAAATATGAATGCGGCGCCAACCGCGTGACCGCGAGCCGTTTGTATGAGCTCGCGGTCTCGCTGAACGTGCCGGTGAACTATTTTTTTGAAGGCCTGAATATGGACCAGGCCACCGGCGCCGGCCTCGCGCCCGCCAATGTCGCCAATGACCGCGACCTGATCGCCGCCGACGTTCTATCCCAAAAGGAAACGCTGGAGCTGATCCGCGCTTATTACAAATTGGGCGAACGCCCGCGTCGGCGCCTGCTGGATCTTGCCAAAGCCCTGCAAGACGAAAACACGGACGCGGCGTAACAATCCCTCCGCATGCTCTCACAACCGGCCCCGGCAGCCCCCGCTGTCGGGACCCTGTGCGCGAGCCCGTGACAGGCGGCGATCGTCCCGCTATGCGACGGGCATGATCGACCTCCCGCCCGACCGGATTGCCGAATATCGCGCCTTCCTTGATACCCTTGCCGAGGCCGCACGCGCTGAAATCCTGCCGCGCTTTCGGGCCGATGTGGGGGTGGATGACAAGCTGGGCGCGGGGCGCGGATTTGACCCCGTCACCGACGCCGATCGGGAGGCCGAGCGCGCGATGCGCGCGCTCATCGCGACGCACTATCGCGATCACGGCGTGATCGGCGAAGAGTTTGACGATACCGCCAGCGAGAGCGGCTTTTCCTTTATCCTTGATCCCGTGGATGGCACCCGCGCTTTCATCGCGGGCCTGCCGCTGTGGGGAACATTGATCGGCCTTGCCTATCACGGCAAACCGCTGATGGGCGTGCTGGATCAGGGCTATCTTGATGAGCGCTTTGTCGGCTTTCCGGGCGGGGCGGTGCTGCAGGCGCACGGCGCGGTGCGCGCCTTGCGCGTGCGTCCATGCGGTGATTTGCGCGAGGCGATCCTTGCCACCACCGATCCCACCTTGTTCAACCCCGCAGAGCTTGGTGGTTTTACCATGGTGCGCGATACCGCGCGCCTGACGCGTTATGGCTGTGATTGTTATGCCTATGGGATGATCGCGGCCGGCGGCGTCGATATGGTGATCGAAAGCGGTTTGCGGGTATGGGATGTGGCGGCGCTGATCCCGATTGTGCGCGGCGCTGGCGGTGTATTCACGAATTGGCGCGGCGGCCCTGCGGCGCTGGGCGGACAAGTGATCGCCGCATCAGACCAGCGCCTGATTGATCAAGCCCTGGTGGCGCTGAAGCGCTGCGCTGATCCTGGGTCTCCCGGAAGCTAAAGAATCAAGCTGCGCGGGCGCGGTATTGGCGCGCGATCGCGGGCGCGCAAAATCGCGTAGCCGCTGCGCACACCCACCCACGCCAGCAGCGCAACCTTCACCGGGAACGCCAGCAATCCCCCCAGCAACGGCACGATCGTCAAAGCCGCGGCCACCAGCCAGATCGAGCCCGCGATCAGCATCGTGCGCAACGTGAATTCATGATGAGTGGCCGCCCAGCTTGGCGGATCGCTGCGCTTGCTGGCGGCGATGATCAACGCCCCAAAACCACAGGCCAGCGCCAGAAAATCAAACAGCTGCCCCGAAGAGAAAAAGAACACCGCAAAGCAGCCGATCGCCAATCCGTGCACCAGCACGGCTTGCGCATGGGGATCCTTCATGGAGCCGCTGCGACGATCAGGCTCGCGCTGCGGCGACCTGCGAAACGGCGTAACATTGCCGCCGTCATTATGCGAAGCCATTGAAAGTCCCTCCAGAGTGGCACGACGATAGGGCAGTTTCTGATGCGATCAAATCGGATCAGATCGGATATCGCGCTACAGATTGAGCAGGCTTGGATCGCCGCCCTGTGCGGTGATATTGACTGTCACGGTGCGCTCATGCGCAAAACGCAGCAGATAGTGCGGTCCGCCCGCTTTTGGGCCGGTGCCGGAAAGACCCGCACCGCCAAATGGCTGCACCCCGACCACCGCCCCGATCATCGAGCGATTGACATACACATTGCCCGCCGGAACCGCCGCCTGCACCGCCTTGATGAAACGATCAAGGCGCGAATGCACGCCCAATGTCAGACCATAGCCTTTGGCCGCCAGTTTTTCCGCTTCGACATTGAGGTGCGCTGGATCATAGCGCACGACATGCAGGATCGGGCCGAACACCTCATGCGTGAGGTGATCGGCGTCGGCCAGTTCCACAATGGCGGGACCAAAGAATTGTCCCGGAAGATGCGCCACATCGCGCTGTGCGATGATCGTCGCCTCGTTCGCCATGCGCTGCATGTGCGCGGCGAGCATGGCTTTCGCGTCGGCATCGATCACCGGCCCCACATCGGTGCGCGGATCTGCAGGATCACCGATATGCAGCGCCTCCAGCGCCCCGCGCAGCGTTTCCAGAACAGCATCGGCGGTGTCGTGCGGCAAATACAAAAGCCGCAGCGCCGAACAACGCTGTCCTGCCGAACCAAACGCCGACAGGATCGCATCATCAACCACCTGCTCTTTCAGCGCGGTGGTATCGACAAACAGTGCGTTGAGGCCGCCAGTTTCTGCAATCAGGGGCGCAATCGGCCCATCCTTGGCCGCGAGTGCACGATTGATGCGCCATGCAGTTTGTGTTGAGCCCGTAAACGCAACCCCGGCAATGCGCGGGTCCGACACCAGCATCGCGCCCACTGCGCCATCGCCAATCACCAGATGCAACACATCCACCGGCACGCCCGCTTCATGCAGCAGGGCGATGGTTTCGTGCGCGATGCGCGGCGTCTGTTCGGCCGGTTTCGCCAGTACGCTGTTGCCCGCAACAAGGGCGGCTGCAACCTGGCCGACAAAGATCGCCAGCGGAAAATTCCACGGACTGATGCACACAAAAGCGCCGCGCCCCTCCCAATGCAGCGCATTGGTTTCACCCGCGGGGCCCGGCAGCCGGATCGGCATGGCGAATTGGCGTTCGGCTTCAGCGGCGTAATAGCGGCAGAAATCCACCGCTTCGCGCACCTCATCGACGCCGTCCTGCAAAGTGCGCCCCGCCTCGCGCGCAAGCAGCGCGATGAGACGATCCATGCGCGCTTCCAAAAGATCACCCGCGCAGCGCAGAATGTGTGCCCGCCGTGCAGCGCCCAAGGCGCACCAGGCTGGTTGCGCCGCAACCGCTGCGCCAATCGCGCTTGATGCCTGCGCGTCGGTGGCAGACAGCGCAAACGCGCTGATCTGCGCGCCATCGCGCGGTTGGGTGATGGGGGCGCCCGCGCCGGTGATGCGTTCGCCCGCAATGATCGAGCCCACACACGGCGCGCCCTCCGCATCGAGGGCCGCCGCCGCCGCCGCGATCGCCGCGCGGTCCGCCCGTTGCGACAGATCGCGGCCAGCCGCATTGCGCCGGCTGAAGCCATAAAGATGCGGCGGCGCCGGCAAACGCGGATGGCGATGCGGCGCGGCTTCCACGCGGGTAATGGGATCGGCCGCGACCACCTCCGGCGCCACATCATCATCGAGGAAGGTGTTGACGAAGCTGGTGTTGGCGCCGTTCTCCAACAAGCGACGCACCAGATAAGGCAGCAGATCCTCATGCCCGCCGACAGGGGCATACACCCGCACCGGCGCCTCAAAGCGCGCGGCCTGATACAGCGCCTCGCCCATGCCATGCAGACGCTGATATTCGTACCGCGTCACGCCCAGGGCGTCCGCCATGCGCTTCACAGCGACAGCGGTATGGGCATTGTGGGTGGCGAATTGAGGATAGACATGATCTGCCTGAGCCAACAGATCGCGCGCACACGCCAGATAACTGAGATCGGTGGCGTGCTTGGTGGTGAAGACAGGGTAATCGGGTTGGCCTTGCATTTGCGCGCGCTTGATTTCGCCATCCCAATAGGCGCCTTTCACAAGCCGCACCATGAAGCGGCGTTGCGTTCTTCGCGCCAGATCGCCAAGCCCCGCAATCACTGCCCGCGCGCGTTTCTGATAGGCCTGCACCGCAAGGCCCAAACCATCCCAGCCTGCAAGCGATGGTTCGCGCGCCAGCGCGTCAAACACCGTCATCGACAAAACGAGTCGATCGGTTTCTTCAGCATCGAGGCAGAGATTGATGTCGGCGTCCTTGGCGATTTTCGCCAAGGCGATCACTGCGGGAACCAATTCCTTCATCACCTGATCTTCGCGGCGGGCGTCATATTTCGGATGCAGCGCCGACAGTTTCACAGAAATCCCCGACGCCTGCATCGGCCCGCCTGCCGCCTCCGCCGCGACTGCAGTCAGTGCTGCAGCGTAGCCATCCAGATATCGCAGCGCATCCGCCTTTGTGCGCGCGCCTTCGCCCAGCATATCGAACGAATAGCTAGACGCTTCTCCCGCCCGGATCATGCCGCGCCCGCGCTTGAGCGCTGCATCAATGGTGCGGCCGAGCACAAATTGCTCTCCCAGAATGCGCATCGCCTGGATGGCGCCGGCGCGCACGACAGGCTCCCCCGCGCGCGCAACAAACCGGCCCATAAAGGCAGGCAAATCGCCGCGAATATCCTCTCCCAGATTGACCATGCGCCCCGTGAGCATCAGCCCGAAAGCA
>JBIKVO010000079.1:0-9837 GCA_044356795.1 Caulobacterales bacterium | reverse complement strand
TCACCGTCAATGCCGTGAGCGGCTATTCCGGCGGCGGCAAAGCCATGATCGCCGAGTTCGAGGATCGCGCATTGCCCGCCTATGTGGAAACGCCGTTTCGCATTTATGGGCTGACGCTGTCGCACAAGCATGTGCCCGAAATGCAAAAGCACGCGATGCTCGCGCGCGCGCCATTGTTTGCACCCAGCGTTGGGCGCTATGCGCAGGGCATGCTGGTGGAGGTTCCGCTGCATCTGAAGATGCTTCCAGGCAGCCCGACCGCCTCCTTGGTTCATGAGGCGTTGAGCGCGCACTATGCCGAAAGCCGATTTGTGTCGGTGGCGAGTGCGGAAGAAACCGTGGCGCTGAAAACACTTGATCCTGAGGGGCTTAATGGAACAAACGCGATGAAGCTGTTCGTGTTCGCCAACGACTACAGCGGTCATTGTCGCCTTGTCGCTTTGCTCGACAATCTTGGGAAAGGCGCATCTGGCGCTGCGGTGCAAAACCTCAACTTGATGATCGGCGCCGATGAAGGGGCGGGGCTGTAATCGAAACCAATCGCTTGGTTCTGCGTCGGCGCCGTTTGAGCGACTTCGAGGCGATGCACGCGATGTGTCTGATTCCCGTCACGGTGGACCACTTTGCCTCTGGCCCGTTGAGCCGCGAAGGCGTGTGGACAGCCTTCGCGCGGTGGGCAGGCATGTGGAAACTTGACGGCTTTTCCAAGCGGCTGGTGGAGGAACAGCCACAGGCGATTTTTTTGGCGAAGTGAAGTCGGCTGTTTCGATCGCCGCCGGGACCTTCCCGAAACTTTCGACACTAAACGCGCATTCGGTTGGGCGATTGCGCCGCGCCACTATGGCCAAGGCTCTGCGCGGCAAGCGGTCATGGCGGCGCTGCGTTGGTGCGATACGCTTTGTCTGCACCCGGAACATGTGGCGGTGATCAATCCCGCTAATGCGTCCTCGATCAAGCGCGCCCGCGCGATGGGCTCCGGCGCCGGTCGACCGTTTGATTACAGGGGACGCGAAACACTGTTGCTCACACGCCTGCGTGGCGCGCAATTTTAAGCAAACCGCTTTGTCAGTTCTTTTGCCCCTTCTGTGATGAGGCGCGCTTGATCGCCGGCCGTCAAACGCTCGCGCAGGAAGCGCTCTGCGGCTTCCACAGCAGCGTCAACCGCCACATTGCGAACCTCGGCCTGGGCGTTGGCCTCTGCCCGCTGGATGCGTTCTGCGGTGTGCGCTTCGCGGCGAGCAAGCTCCGCCTCCAGATCCTTGGCGGCTTGCGTGCGCAACGCATCGGCGTCGCTGCGGGCCTGCGCCACGATCTCTTTGGCTTCCGCTTCGGCTGCGGTGCGCTTGGCCTGATATTCGGCCAACAGTTTCGCAGCCTGCGCGCGCAGGCTGGCTGCTTCGGCAAGTTCGGTTTCGATCTTCTTGGCGCGCGCATCCAGCATGCCGGCAATCGCTTTGAACGCACCGGCGCGCCACAAAATCGCGAAGAACACCAAAAGCCCGTAGAAGATGAACCATTTCGGATCGCTCGTCATCGCAGTGACGAGGTCCTGGTCCTTCTCGGCGGCGTGCGCGGGGGTGATCAAAAGATCGAGCATACTGTTTCCCTCACGCCATTTTGACGCCGGCGAGTTTTTCCACGATGGCGGACGCTGCGTCCTGAGCGGCGGCGCGTGCAGCCGCAAGGCCCTCGGTGCGGCTGACGGAAACCTTCATTTCCGCCGCACTCAGCCGCTCATTCAGGAGCTTGTCTTGATCGGCCATGCGTTGCGCGCGCGCGGCGCTCGCTTCAGCGCGGGTTGCGTCCGCCATGCGCCGAGCCTCGGCGGTGGCGCCAGCCAAGGACTGCTCATACGCCTTCAGCGCGTCGTGCGCTTCAGCGTTAGCCTTGGCGGCGGCGGCGATGTTGCCGGAGCGAGTGGCTTCCCGCGCTTCGATGACGCCGCCGAGTTTCGGCAGCATCAGGCGCGACAAGAACAGATACAGCGCGACAAAGAACAGCGTCAGCCAGAAGAGCTGACTGGCGAAGAAGCTGGGGTCAAGCTGGGGTAGGCCAGCTTGCGCCGCTTCCCCGCCATGACCGGCCGCTTCTCCGGCCGTCGTCGCACCGCGGGCATTTTCAGCGGCCACGGATGCCATTCCTTCTGATTAGGACGCGCCGATGCCGAGCAGCAGCATGATCGCAATCACAAAGCCGAACAGGCCGGCGGCTTCGGCAAGGCCGGCGCCGACGAACAAATTACCGGTTTGGCTCGACGCGGCCGACGGATTACGCATCGCGCCTTCCAGATAGGCGGCAAAGATGTTGCCCACGCCGATGGCGGCGCCGAGCAGCGCGAAGCAGGCGAGGCCGGCGCCGATAAAGCGGCCCATCAGAGCGAGGTCGTTGGCGTTTTCCATGAGAGACTCCTTTGAACTTCTGAAACGATTGCCAAACTGAAAAACAAACGGCCGCCGTCTTTAGTGGTGCGGATCGTGCACCACTTCAGACAGGTAGATGCAGGTGAGGATGGTGAAGACATAGGCCTGCAGGCCCGCCACCAGGAATTCCAACGCGGTGACGCCGATCACCCCGACGCTGGCGCCGACAGCCGCCAGCAGACCCGCCCCGCCGGTCGCAAGGCCGAGCGGAATGAAGCCTGCCAGCACCTTCAACATGGTGTGGCCCGCCAGCATGTTCGCAAACAACCGGATCGCCAGCGTGAACGGGCGGATCAAGAATGAGATAAACTCAATCACCGCGATCAGCCAGGCGATCCACCACGGCGCGCCCGCTGGCCAGAAGCGGGAGAAAAAGCCAAGGCCGTTCTTCGAAAAACCGACCCACAGCACAATCATAAACACCAGCGCCGCCAGCGCCGCCGTCACCGAAAGGTGGCTGGTCACGGTGAAAGCGAACGGCCACATGCCGATCAGATTACAGGCGAGGATGAACGCAAACAGCGTGAACACGATGGGGAAGAACTTCATGCCTTCGTCGCCGACGGTGCTCTTCACCGTGTCGCGCACGAAGTTGAAGAACATCTCGACCAGCGACTGCGCCCGGCCGGGCACCATCTTTGCGTCCTTCGAGCCAAACCACAAAAGCCCGCCCACCAAGGCGATCGCACCCAACATCCAGAGACTGGAATTGGTGAAGGAGATGTCGAAATCGCCGAGCTTGGGAAGCATGATCAGCCTCTCAAGCGCGAACTGCTTCATCGGGTCAGTGTCGGCGAAAAACATGCCTTAAACGTCGCTTCCCAAAGTGCCGCGGATGTTCAGGCCTGCTTTGAAGAGCCGCGTTTCTGAAGGGCGATCGCGCGACGCGCCGCCATCCACATGCCCAAAGCAAAACCTGCGAACAGCCCCGTCAACAGCCCCACAGGCGACCAGCGCAACACAACGTCCAAAGCGTAGCCAAGCCCGCCTAGAAGGACCGTCGCAGCAACGAGGTCGATGATGATACGCCAAGCTGCGCCGGAAGCCCGTGCGGCCTCCGCCTTGGCGGCCAACGCCTCTTCCGCGCGTGCTTTCGCGTCTTCCTGGCTCAATGCGTCTTGGACGCGACGATCCAGATCCGACAGCGCCTGCTTGGCGGCCGCCTCCGCATCCGGAGGGGTGAAGCGGTTCCGCGGCAACGGCTGGCCTTCGGGTGATTCCGACACCGGACCGCTCCTTACGAAACGGCGCGGACCCTAGTGTTGCTCGCCGGTCAGGTCAAGCAAGTCGCCGCGTGGAACACACGGCATTCGTCATTGTGAACGGGCGTGGCGCCAGACTTCTTCGCCTTGCCGAGCGACCGGGTTTAGTGGATGGGCAGCGGTCAACGCTCCAGCCCGTAGCCGTCGATCAGGCGCTGGCCATAATCGTCATGCTGACGGCGGCGGATTACACTCCCCCACATCCGTTTGATCCAATCCCACATAGCGTCCTCCCGAGCACTGTTCATACCCAGAACGTATCGGAAGCGCACCCGGTGCAAAGCTGACCTTTTGTCCAGGGTGTCAACAGGGCGACGAATTCAGCGCCCTGTGGCGTCGAGGGCACGGTTTGTGGCGGCCGCGTTACGCCGGGCGCCTCACGCGATCACGCCAGCGTTGCGCAAAGCGGCGATGGCCTGCGAATCAAGCCCCAGATGCGCACTTAATACCGCCTCAGTCTGCTCCCCCAGAAGCGGCGGCGCGCCATCCGTCACCGGCGGCGTTGCCGAAAGCCGCAGCGGAGAGGCGACCAGGTCGACACGATCGCCATCGCCGCGCACCATTGCGTGGCGCAGGCCGCGGGCCTGAACCTGGGCGTCCTGGAAAACACCATCGATACAGTTGATCGGGCCGCACGGGACTTTGGCGCTCTCCAGCATGGCGACCCAGGCGGCGGTGGTGTGGCGGGCCATGGCGGGGGCGATGGCGGCGGTCAGGGCGTCCCGATGGGCGACGCGGCTGGCATTATCGGCAAAGCGTCGGTCGCGGGCGATGGCGTCAAGGCCGGCGGCCTCGCAAAAGCTGCGGAATTGGCTGTCATTGCCCACCGCCAAAACCAAAAAGCCATCTGTGGTGGCAAACACCTGATATGGTGCGATATTGGGGTGGGCGTTGCCGAGCCGCCCGGGGGCTGTCCCCGACACCAGATAATTCATTGCCTGATTGGCCAGCATCGCGACCTGGCAATCAAGCAGCGCAATATCCAGGCGTTGGCCAATACCGGTGCGTTCGGCATGGCGCAGCGCCGCCAGAATACCGGTCACGGCATACATGCCGGTGAACAGATCTGCGACCGCGACCCCCACCTTCATCGGCTCCGCACCCGGCGCCCCGTCTGGTTGGCCGGTGATGCTCATCAAACCGCCCATCGCCTGAATGAGATAATCATAGCCCGCCCGTGCCGCATATGGCCCAGTTTGGCCAAAGCCGGTGATCGAACAATAAATCAGCGCCGGATTGAATGCGCGCAGGCTGTCATAATCCAAGCCATATTTCGCAAGCCCCCCGGTCTTGAAATTCTCGACCACGATCTGGGCCTTCCCGGCAAGATCACGGATCATCGCGGCGCCTGCGGGTTTGGTGAAATCGACCGCAATCGATTGCTTGTTGCGATTAGCGGCCATGAAATACGCCGCATCGCCGCTGGCGGTGAAGGGCGGCCCCCAATGGCGGGTGTCGTCGCCGCCGTCGGGCTTTTCGACCTTGATCACCGTGGCGCCGAGATCAGCCAGAATTTGCGTCGCCCACGGGCCTGCCAAAACGCGCGACAAATCCAGCACGAAAACATCGCGCAGTGCGGCCGGAGGCGGCGATTGTGTTGTGTCAGTCATTGCGTCCGGCTAGCTGTTATTGAAGCACGGGACAACCAGTGCAGTGTGAGCGCTCGATTCGCACAGGGAGATCGCCGTGGGAACCCCGCCATCGTCCGCATCGCCCGCATCGTCGGCATCGTCGACGCCGGCCAGCGCTTCAGATCAGGTCGAACCGCCGCCGCTGGTGGAGGATGTCACGTTTCGCATGTCGCAACGTGGCGACGCGATTGGCTTTGATCTGGAATGCCGCGATGGGCAGGTGCGGCGGCTGATTTTTCCGATCGATACGCTGCCGAAATTGCTCGCCGGCTTCTTGTGGAGCGGGGCGGAATCGGCCGCGCGCGTTGCGCCGACGCCGCCAACCGATGATCTGCGCGAGCGCTTGCAGGACGGCGCCCGGTTGGCGACGGCGGCGCGATTGGTGCGCATCGAGGGCGTCGACGAGGTCATCTTGGAATTGGAGGTCGGGGCGGCGTTGTTTGCGGTGCGCCTGCCCGATGGATGGGCGGAAACCTTAGGCGTATCGCTGTTGGAGTTTGTGCGCCGTAAAACTGACATTGCCGCGCAATAGGGCGCGTGTCTGCGTTGCGCGGAGCGGGGCGAGACGCTAATCCCGCTGGCGAAGGGGCGGTTAGCTCAGCGGTAGAGCGTCGGTTTTACACACCGTTGGTCGGGGGTTCGATCCCCTCACCGCCCACCATGGCCGCGTTTTGGGGCGCCTTGCAGGATTAAAGCGCCTTCACAGAAGCCCTTTCGTTTTTGCGCGGCCTTAATTTTGCGCGGCCTTAATGTGGTCGTAACAGCTTGGTCCCAAAGTATCGTCAGCAGTGGGTGAAAGCCGTTCCTTCGGCGGCGCGCTGTTGGTGAGATGTCTTCGATGTCGACGACGGCGCGCGAACCGGTCAGCCCTGACGTTACCATGGTTGAAACGATCGCAACAGAAATCGACCCCTTGGACGCGGGCGTTGATCCCGTGGCGGGCGTCGGCGAGGAGGCCGGGGAGGGCGGGCGGGTGTTTGACCGCGATCACTTCAACGCCATGACCGCCAGCGATCGCGCCTTGCAGATCGAACTGATCGGTTTGTTTCGCGCCCAGGCGGTTCTTTGGCGGCGACTGCTGATCCCGGACGCGCCAGTGCACACATGGCGCGACGTCGCCCACAGCGTGAAGGGCGCCGCCCGTGGCTTCGGATTGTGGGCGCTGGCGGAGGCGTGCGAGACCGCCGAAGCGCTTGGCCGCGCTGGCGCGGTGGAGGGGCGCTGGGTCAGCGATCAATTGGAGCGCGTGCGTGGGCGCCTCGAAGAGGCTTTGGCGCTGCTGATCGATGAAGAGCGCCGCCTGCACCACAGGGCCGCCTGAATGGTCGCGGAGGGGGCGAGGCTGTCCCGATAGCCCGCAATTGTGTCCCGCCCCGTGACAGGGAGACGCGGTCGACTTTTCTCCCATGCGCAGCTGCGATAAAGCCGGCCTAAAGCGTGGGCTGTACTGGACAGCCCAATGGATCAGCCGTGGACCGCCCCCCTTGACCCCCACTTCCCACAGCCGCGACCTCGATATCGTCCCCCCTGGCGAGCGGCACGAGATAGACGTGGTGATCATCGGCGCCGGCCCCGTTGGGTTGTTTGCGGTGTTCGAACTGGGCCTGCTCGACATCAAGGCGCATCTTGTTGATGTGCTAGACCGGCCGGGCGGCCAGTGCGCCGAGTTGTATCCCGAAAAGCCGATTTACGACATTCCCGGCTATCCGATCATCACCGGCCAGGGACTGACGGACGCGCTGTTGGAGCAAATCAAACCTTTTGGCGCCCGCTATCACCTGGCGCAGATGGCCACCGCGCTGGCCAAAACCGAGGGCGACCGCTGGCGTCTTACCACCGAACTGGGCACCGAAATCACTGCCAAGGTGGTGGTAATTGCGGCGGGCGGGGGCTCTTTCCAGCCGAAGAAACCGCCGATTCCTGGCATCGACGCATATGAAAACACCAGTGTTTTCTATGCCGTGCGCAAGATGGAGCAGTTCCGCGGCCGCCATATCGTGATCGCGGGCGGGGGTGATTCAGCGCTCGACTGGGTGTTGAACCTGCAGCCGATCGCCGCCTCGGTGACGCTTGTCCACCGCCGCGACGACTTCCGCGCTGCGCCGCATTCGGTGGCGCAGATGCGTGCGTTGGTGGCGCAGGGCGCGATGGCGTTGCGGATCGCTGACATCAAGGGCCTGGAGGGGCAGGCGCCGAAGCTGCGCGGGGTCGTACTGGAGGCGGGGGATGGCCAACGCTGCATCCTGGAGGCCGAGATGCTGCTGGCCTTTTACGGCTTGACCATGAAATTGGGCCCGGTGGCGGAGTTTGGGCTCAATCTTCACGAAAACCTGATCCCGGTGGATACCGAGAAGTTCGAGACATCCACCCCGGGCATTTTCGCCATTGGCGACATCAACGCCTATCCTGGCAAACTGAAGCTGATCCTGTCCGGCTTCCACGAGGCCGCCTTGATGGCGCAGCAAGCGTTCCGCTATTGTTTTCCGGAACGCAAACTGCGTTTTCAGTATACAACGAGCTCTTCAGACCTGCAAAAGAAGCTCGGCGTCAAAGAGGGGTGAGGCCCAATGACCGACGACATCCGCACCCTGGTGGTGATCGACCGCCAGGGCCAGCGCCATGAAATCGAGGGCCTCGACGGCTGGCGGGTGATGGAAATCATCCGCGACCAGGGCCTGCCTATCAAGGCAGAGTGCGGCGGCGCCTGCAGTTGCGGCACGTGCCATGTCTATGTCGATAAGGCGTGGCTGGCCAAGCTGTACCCGATGCGCGCCGAAGAGGAGGATCGCCTTGACGAAGACGCGTTTGAGGTGAAGCTCAATTCACGGCTTTCGTGTCAAATCCTGATGAGCGCGGCGCTGTCTGGGCTGGTGGTGACGCTGGCGCCGGGAACTGAGCCGTGACCCGCTTTGCGCTGCAGTTCGGACAAACCCAGTCCGGGTTGACCTATATCGAGCGGGTGACGGCCTATGGCCTGTGCGCGCGCGGCGAAAAGGATATCGCGATCGTGCGGATCGGGCGTCAGGCGCCGTTTGAGTATGACCTGCCGGGCGGCGGCGTTGAAAAAGACGAGGACGAGGCCGCGGCCCTGATCCGGGAGTTTGTTGAGGAGACGGGGTTGACGGTATGGCCCTCTCGGCTGATCGGTCGGGCCGGACAGTACTGGATTTGCAGCGGCCAGCCCCGCAATTCGCTGGCGGCCTTCTATGAGGTTGAGCTGTCGGCGGCCGATTCCGCCCCCAGCGATCCAGATCACATGCTGGTTTGGATGTCGTGGTCGGATGCGGTGCAGAAGGTGCGTCATGAATCGCACGCCTGGGCGATCACGCACTGGCTGCGGGCACGGCGGCAGGGCTGACGGCGATGGGCCTCTACAGCCGCTACATTCTCCCGCATCTGATCGACGCCGCCTGCGGCAGTAGGCCGATCGCCAAGCAGCGGGCCAAGCTGGTCCCGAAGGCGGCCGGGGCAGTGCTGGAGATCGGGTTCGGGTCTGGGCGCAATCTGGCCCATTATGACCGCTCCAAGGTGACGCAGTTTGCAGCAGTTGAGCCGGAGGCGGGCATCCGCGCGCTGGGCCGCAAAGCGCTGGACGCGGCCGGCTGGCGGGCGGACCTGCGGGCCGACCCCGCCGAGGCGCTCAGCTTTCCCGCCGCCCAATTCGATACGGTGGTGTGCACCTTCACCCTGTGCACCGTGCACAACCCGATCGCAGCGCTGAAAGAGGCGGGCCGGGTGTTGAAGCCGGGCGGGCTGCTGTTGTTTTGCGAGCATGGCCTGGCGCCGGACGCCGACGTGCAGCGCACGCAACGCCGCTTCGAACCGCTCTGGACGCGCCTGGCGGGCGGCTGCCGCTTGACCCGCGATCCCATGGCGCTGTTGGCGGAGGCGGGGTTTTCCCCGCTCGAAAGCCAGAGCATGTATCTGCCCGGCACGCCGCGGTTTGGCGGGTTTAATGTCTGGGGCGCGGCGGTTCCTGCCTGAGGGCGCGGGCGTCTGCGATCGCGTGCTGTCGCCGCGCGCGAAACGCCCCCCTGCCACTGGGCCCTGTATCTCTCTGGGGCGGCCCTGCGGCCTGCCGCTTGCATGGATGGGGAGGCTCATGCACAGCATTATGATCGCTCTACAGGTGTGATTCTGCCTCGTTCGCGGCCAAAACATGCGCGGCGGGGGCAAAATCCGGATTACCGGATTGGTCGCCGCACAGCGCTGCTGCGCCGCAAAAAGGGCGCGGTGCTGATGGCATGAGAGGGATTGGCGGTAGAGATCGGGCGAGGCCGCTTGGGCGCGTTCGACGGTGAGTGAGGGTCCATGTTTGGCAATTTCTTCGGTCTCGTTGCACCCGACCTGGCGATCGATCTGGGCACCGCAAATACCCTGATCTACGCCAAAGGCCGTGGCATCGTGCTGCGCGAGCCGTCGGTGGTGGCGTATGTGTCCGAAGGCGGACGCAAGGTGGTGCATGCGGTCGGCTCGGAAGCCAAAAACATGCTCGGCAAGACGCACCGGATGATGGAGGTCATT
>JBIKVO010000078.1:0-9859 GCA_044356795.1 Caulobacterales bacterium | reverse complement strand
CCACCCATAGAGAGCGGCGAAAATCGCGGCGACGAGGAAGAAGGGCCAAGCCATGAGCATCGCCCCGGCTTAGCCAAGCTGTCAGGATGACGCCAGACCGCAACTGCGGGGAACGGGCAGCGCTTGCCGGTTCGGCAGGGCTGGACCTGCCGCGCAGGAACGGTACATCAGCGCCCACACACAAACAGGAGAACGCCCATGAAACTCGATTCAACCATCGCCGCCGTCGTCACGGGCGGCGCCTCCGGCCTTGGCCTTGCCACCGTGAAGGCGCTGCGCGCCCAAGGCGTGAAAGTCGCGATCTTCGACTTCAACGAAGCCGCCGGCAACGCCGCCGCCGCTGAGACCGGTGCGGTATTCTGCAATGTCAATGTCACCAGCGACGAGAGCGTCGACGCCGGCTTCGCCAAGGCCCGCGCCGCCATCGGGCAAGAGCGCATCCTGGTGAATTGCGCAGGCACCGGCAACGCCGCGAAAACCGCCTCGCGGTCGAAAGACACCGGCGAAATCAAGCATTTCCCGATGAACCAATTCGAGATGATCATTCAGATCAACCTGATCGGCACGTTCCGTTGCATTGCCAAAAGCGCGGCCGGCATGTTGACGCTGGAGCCCACCGCCGATGGCGATCGCGGCGCCATCGTGAACACCGCCTCGGTGGCGGCCGAAGACGGCCAGATGGGCCAGGCGGCTTATTCGGCCTCCAAGGGCGGTGTGGTTGGCATGACGCTGCCGATCGCGCGCGATCTTTCGGGCGAAGGCATTCGCATCAACACCATTCTGCCCGGCATCTTCAACACGCCGCTGATGAACGCTGCACCACAGAATGTGAAGGATGCGCTCGGCGCATCCGTCCCGTTCCCCAAGCGCCTGGGCAACCCGGACGAATACGCCTCCCTCGCGCTGGAGATGATCCAGAACAGCTATTTCAACGGTGAAGATGTGCGCCTCGACGGCGCAATCCGCATGGGTCTGAGATAGGCCGCCGCCAGCGGCGATCCGCCAACGCTTCGTTAACCGGATCGCCGCAGCCTCTCTTCTTGGCGCAATGTCGCGCCGGAAAGCGCGAGTGCGGCGATGTCTTGGGGCGAAGGCTATGTCACCGAGGTGGACTACACGCCCGGCTATATCGCCGAATTGAATCCTGTTCGCGCCACGCTGCCGCTGCTGATGGCCGGTGTAGCCCCGCCCAAAGTGGAGACAGCATGCGAACTGGGTTTCGGCCTTGGCGTTTCGCTGGCGGTGCATGCAGCCGCATCAGACGTGCAATGGTGGGGCAGCGACTATAATCCAAGCCACGCCGCCCACGCCCAGAAGCTGGTGCGCGCCAGCGGGGCCGCCGCCCGCGCCGAGGCCGACGCATTCGCCGACTTCTGTCGGCGCGATGACCTGCCGGACTTCGATTTCATCGGCCTGCACGGCGTGTGGAGTTGGGTGGACGCCGACAACCGCGCCCTGATCGCCGACTTCATCGCGCGCAAACTGCGCGTCGGCGGGCTGGCTTATATCAGCTATAATTGCATGCCGGGCTGGTCGGCGTTCGCGCCGGTGCGGCACCTGATCTGGCAATTCGTGCAGCGCCAATCCGCGCCGGGCCTTGGCATGAATGCGCGCCTGGAAGCAGCGCTTTCGCATATCGATGCGCTGATCGAGGCCGAGCCCGCATTCTTCCGCGCCATGCCATTGGCATTGGAGCGCTACAAGCTGATGCGCGGCCTCGACCGCCGGTATCTGATCCATGAGCTGATGACGCATCATTGGCGCCCGGAGCACATCGCCGACATGGCGACAACTCTGGAAGCGGCGCGGTTGAGCTTTGTCGGCTCAGCCCATCCGGTTGAGCAAGTCGATGCGATGAACCTCACGGCCCCGCAGGCGGCGATGCTGGCCAAAACCGCCGACCCCATCCACCGCGAAACCTTGCGCGATTGCTTTACCAATCAACAGTTCCGCCGTGACTATTGGATCAAGGGTCCAACGCGCCTTGACGCGCAGACACTCGGCAAGCGGCTTGGCGATGTGCGCCTGACGGCGCTGAAACCACGCAGCGATATCCGCCTAAAAACGCGCGCCGCGCGCGGCGACATCAGCCTGAAGGAACCAGCGTTTGCGCCGCTTGCCGATCTGATCGCCGCGCAACCGGGCGTCAGCATCGCGGATCTGGCCGCCATCGGCCGCACGCACGCCTTAAACATGTCGCATTGTGTGGAAGCGATTGCCCTGTTTGTTAGCAACGGGGATGTTGCGATCAAGAGGCCTGTCAGTGCGGCATCGATCGCTACGGCGGAATGCTACAATCGCGCCCTGGCGAAAGACGACGCAGGCCACGCCCGTGACGACCTGATGCAATTGGCCTGCGCAGCCACAGGCGGCGGCGCGCCGGTCACACGGACCCAACTCCTTGTGCTGCAGGCGCTGTGGGAGGGCCATGCCGATCCGCAAGCGCAGACCGATGCGGTTTTGAAGCGCCTCGTTGGCGGCCTGCCCGTCACGCGGGGCGGGCCGGAGGCGGACCGCAACGCAGTGCTAACGGCGGCCGCTGATGTGGCCGCGCGTTTGCCAATATGGCGCGGTCTTGGCGCGCTAGGCGGCGGCGCAAGCCAGGCCGAAGCATCCGATCTGTTTGCACGCGCCAGCGCGGCTTGACGGGCGGATTTATCGCTTTTTACCGTTGCGGCGGGGGCGCAGCGACCGCGGCGAGGTTTTCTTTGATCGCGCGGGCGTCATACGCGTTGGCGTTTCCTTCAGGCTTGGCGCCCCTGAACATGGCAACATCTGCGCTGGCCTCAAACCGCGAGACTTCGCGATAGCTTGGCGGATCGGCCCAGATCGGATCATCCCACCAGCGCCAGCCCCAGCGAGAAGAATACCAGCTCCACCCAAAACCAAGGCGGGGCCCGCCCACCGGATCAAGCCGGCGGGAGGCATCCGTTTTTCGCTCGGCCAGGACGAAATAATCAAAGCCATTGTTCAGCGTCAGCTCGGCGGCGCGGAACAGCATCATCTGCTCCACCCTATCTCGACTGGTGACGAAATTCCCCCGCACCGTCAGCATGTAGCGGTTGGCCTCAATCTGCTGCTCGATAAAGCCGTCGCCGCGGGCGGTTTGCGCCGGACCATACACCGTCGAGGTTGCGCAAGCCGACAAACCCGCCAGCGCACCCCCCAATATCGCCGCCGCGATAATCGCCTTCCAGCGCATGGGCCGTTCCCTTTCCACGTGTCTTGGCGCGCGAAAGCTCGCGCCAAGCAAGATATGGCGCCGAAGCAGAGACTTGCGAAGCGGGCTTACTGTAACTTCTTCTCCAGCAAGGCGTGGCGAACGCGCGCAGGCGCCAGACCCTCGCCCGAAGCGATCTCAATCGAATGAATGACGGCTTGGATTTCCGCGCGCCAGAAATCGAGGAATTTTTGGATGCGCGGGAATTGCGGGGCAAGATCCAGCGTTTGCCAAGTGAAGGTTTGAATGAGGCTTGGGTGATCGGGCATGTAATACAGCACATGTGCGGTCGTCAGCCGCCAGCCATCCAAACGCAGGCGCATCTCTTCGCGCCCGCCACCATCTCCGGCACGATCTCCGGCACCATCTCCGGCATGGGCGTTATCGAGTTTTCTGCGGCGCATGATCATCCTCTTCGTTCAAGGTTTCGGTTGACCTCCCCTGCCTGGATCCGATCCCGCCCGACTTCTGCCTCGAATGCCGCCCGAGACTGTGCGGCCGCGCTTGAACTGCCGCCAAGCTGCGCGTAGAAGGCTGCCGCAAGCACAAAAAATGTCAATCTGCTCAATTTGTTAGCACTCGACCCCAATGGCTGACAGCCGCCCGCTGGAATGCCCCAACCGCCAGATCACGACCGCAGACGCGCGCAGCGTTGAAAAGCCCGCCCCGGCGCCTTAGTGCCAATGCGATGCGCCGCGGGGGCGCACAATGTGGAACGCCGCCATGCTTAGCCCAGATCAAATCGAAGCGCTTAAGCGTCACGCGCTGGATGGCGATGGCGAAGCCTGCATGCAGCTGGCGCGCATTTTTGATAGGGCCGGCCAGCACGATATCGCGCTGCGGTGGCTGGCGGAGGGCATCGCCAATGGCCACACCCCGTCGATGACCGCATTGGGTGCGCGGCTTTTAGCCGGGCGCGGCGCGCCGCAAAACACCGAGCGCGGCGCGATTCTGATCGCGGAGGCCGCCAATCGCGACAATCCCTCAGCCTGTGCGATGCAAGCCATGCTGGCTGCAGCGGGGATTGGGCGCACGGAGAATTATTCCGAGGCGGCCGATTATCTGCTGAAAGCGGCCGAGCTTGACGAACCGCGAGCGCGCGAACAGCTGGCGATTTTTGTGTCCGATCCGCTGGTGCGGTCGCAGCTGATCCATGGCGAAACAGCGGGCGGCATCGCGTGGCGCCAGTTGCGCGCGCAGATCGACCTCGCCGCCTTTGTGCGCACCCCGGAACCGGAACCGATCAGCGCCTCACCGCAGATTACCGTGATGCGTGGATTTTTGTCGCCGCTGGCCTGTCGCTATCTGATCGAGCGCGCCAAACCCAGCTTGGCGCCGGCGCGCATCAACGACGCCGAGCAAGGCGGTGTGCGCGCGGACGGGATGCGCAGCAATACCGGCATGGGCTTTTCTTTTATTGAAACCGATGTCGTTCTGCAGATGACAGCGAAAAAGATAGCCGCAGCGGTAGAATTGCCAGCGAGCTTTCAAGAAGCGCCGAATATTTTACACTATGCGCCCGGCGAACAATACACGCCACACTTTGATTTTCTCGATCCCACAGTGCCCAAATTCAGCCAACAACTTGTCGCCCTGGGCCAGCGCGTTGCAACCTGCCTGATCTATCTCAACGATGATTTTGACGGCGGAGAAACTGCGTTTCCCGAATTGCATTGGCGCTTCAAGGGTGCAACAGGGGACGCGTTGATTTTCCGCAATGTTGATGCGCAAGGCGCGCCAGACCGACGCACACTGCATGCTGGCCTGCCGACCAAGCGCGGCGAAAAGTGGTTGCTGTCGAAATGGATCCGCAATCGAGTACAACCCCTGGTTTAACGGGCGCGTCCGGCGCAATCAAGCCTTGTTCCAATCGCGATTGATTGTACGCGCCGCAAGCAGCATCAAAACCGCCGCAACCACATAAAAGCCCAGGCAATATAAAATCGCCATACGCAGCGATTCAGCGCCATAGGCAGCGGCAAAGGATTTAGAGATCATCCCGATCAATAAAGACCCCAAACCGATCCCGATCAAATTATTGATGAACAAGAAGATCGCCGACGCCAGCGCCCGCGCGCCGGGTCGCACAAGGCCCTGCACGCCGGCTACCACAGGTCCAATCCACACCAACGCCAAAGCCTGCGGAATCATAAACAAGACAAACGCAAGCGCCCAATCCTGTGTATTCACAGCCGCAACGTACAAAGGCGCCGTAAGGATAAAGGCCACCGCCGGCGCGAGCGCATAAACGGTTTTATTGGCCTGGCCCAACTTATCGGCCAACCATCCGCCCAGCCAAATCCCGGCCACGCCGCCGATGAAGAGAATAGATGCGTAATAATAGGATCGGTCAATCAGTGGCATGCCGAGGCTGCGCTCGAAATAACTGGGTAGCCAAAAAATCAACCCATAACCCATAATCGACGACGCCGAGGCCCCAAAGCTTAATAACCAAAAGCTTGGCTTGGCGGACAATTCCTTCAACACACTGGTGAAGGGCGGCGCCTCCGGCTTCACGCCCGGCGTGTCAAGCTGGCCGCGCTTCGGCTCTTTCACTAGCCACCACATCAAAGGCGCAAGAAAAAATCCGGCCCCGCCGACTATGATAAAGGCCCATGTCCAGTGTATTTTGGCCGCCAGCAAGCCACCAAACAAAACGCCGAGTGCCGAGCCGATCGGGATACCGAAAGAGAAAATTGACAGCGCGCGCGCACGTTCCGCCGGCGGAAAATAATCGGCGATCAGCGAATAGCTGGGCGCTACGCCCCCAGCTTCTCCCACGCCAACGCCGACGCGCGCCAAGAACAGAATCCAAAACGCCATCGTCACGCCCATAAAACTAGTGGCGTAGGGCGCGATCCAAGCCGCGATCACAATAGTCAAACCGCACAGCGCGGTAAAGAAACTCCAAGTCGCCAGGGAGATCGATACAATCGCCACGCGGTTATACCGATCCGCCAGCCACGCAATTGGAATGCCCATCGCGGTGTAAAACAAGGCAAATGACGGGCCTGACATCCAGCCCAGATGTTCATCATCAAGGTGCAATTCGGCTTTGATCGGCCCCGCCAGAATGCCGAGGATTTGGCGATCGATGAAATTGAACGTGTAGACCAGCACCAGAATGAACAGCACCATGGCTTTTGTGCTGCCTTTGGGCGCGTCGATGTTTGCGCTCGACATGGGCGTCGGCGCTTCGGCGTCGCGCATGGTGTGATCTCCGTAAGAAAAATCAGGCGTTTGCGCGTCGCCCGAAAGCGACGCGCAAACCATCCCTGCCTGCGTGAGAACAAGTCTGCTTTAGAACTTGACTTCAGCCGACAGCGTCCAGGTCCGCGGCGGACCGTAGAAGCCGCTGATCGAATTGCCAAATGTCGCGCCCGCAAAATTGTAGCCGCCGACGCGATAGCGTTCGTCCTGCAGGTTTTTACCATGCAAGCCCATACGCACGCGGCCGTCATCGGAGGTCCACACCGCACTGAGATCAATCAGCTCATACGCCTTTTGATCAAGGATCGCGCTAGGCGTTTCGAACAGCTGATACTTCGAGCGGAACGAATAAGACGGCGTGACGCGCAGGAAACCCCAGCCTTCCGGCAAGGCCGTGTCGTAGCTGAGCGCGAAGGCAGAGCTGTAACGCGGCGTGTTTTGGAAGTTGAACAGGTTAGCGCGGTTTTCAATGACCAGCGTTGCCGGGTTCAAGGTGAAAAACTCGTTGAACACGGCGTCGATATAACCGACTTGGAACACGCCCGACCAGTTATCGTCAAAGCGAACTGCCCCTTCCAACTCGGCGCCCTTAATTTCCGACGAACCGACATTGTCCACAAAGGACACGATTGTTGGCCCCGGCAGCGCGAACTGCGATGTCACCTGCTGGTCCGTATAGTCGGAAGCGAAGATCGCCGCATTGATCGTCAAACCGCCGTCAAAGAAATTACCCTTGAGGCCGATTTCCGTCGTCTCGACAATTTCCGGCTCGTAGCCATTGACGGTGCCCGGGAAGAACACGGCATCGCCGCGCATGTCGAAGCCGCCCGACTTGAAGCCCTGGCCCCAGGATGCATAAATCATGATGTCATCATTGATGTCATAGGACGCCGAGACGCGTGGCGTGAATTCTTCAAACGTCTTGGAATTGCGATAGTTCGTGCGCACCAGACCCGGAATTGCCGCCGCATTGCCAAATCGCGGCGAGCGGATCCCCGTGAAGTTCTGGCGGTTCACTTCACCGGTCTTTTCATCCTGAGTCCAACGGCCGCCCACCGACAGCGACAGGGCATTGGTGATATCCCACGTCACATCGCCATAGACCGCGAGGCTCTTCGTCGCCACCTTGCCGCCGGTGAAAATCGTAAGGTTTGCGATGCCAAGGATGGTGTCAAACGCGCCTTCCGCGGTTGCATCGAGATAATACAAACCCGCCACCGCCTGCACATTCTGGCCACTATATTGCAGCTGGAATTCCTGCGAAAGCTGATCATCCCGATAAAAAGCCGGAACGTCGAGCGCGGCGGCAGGCTCGTTATCGAAATCGATGACGGTTTCAGTGTTGCCTTCCCGGTACGCAGTGATCGACTTCAGCGTAATCGCGTCCGTGACGTTCCATTCCGCCGTCAATGAGCCGCCGCGGGTTTCAACATTGTTCTTGTCGCCGATGCCTGCGCGGGTGTCGTACAGGTCCGGCAGCACCGTCGCGCCAGCGGTGAGGCCCGCGCCAGGCACTTCGCGGTGACCATGACGCGCATTCGACTTGTCGCGTGTGTAATCTGCCGAAAAACGGAAGAATAGATCATCGGACGGCGTCCATTCGGCCGTGCCGCGGAACGCGCCGACATCCTTGTTGTAGTGCTCCGCGCCGGTGTTGAGATTCTTGCCGAAACCGTCGCGGCCGTACATCGCCACAGCGCCTGAGAACGCAAGGCCGCCGCCAGCTTCACCGCGACCCGTCAGCACGAGATCGGTTTGATTATAGGTGCCGAGATTGGCCTTGATCGAATACTCCAACGGACCGTCGATCCGGCGGGTGACATATTTCACCGCGCCACCAATCGTATTGCGGCCATAAAGCGTGCCTTGTGGACCACGCAGCACTTCGATGCGCTCAATGTCGAAGATGTCGAGCACGGCGCCCTGCGGACGCGCGATGTACACGTCATCCACATACAAACCAACGCCGGGCTCAAAGCCCCACAGCGGATCCTGTTGACCAACGCCGCGGATAAACGCGATCAGCGTCGAGTTTGAACCCCGCGCGACCTGCAAGGTCAGGTTCGGGGTTGTCTGTTGCAGCGTGGTGATATCGGCAGCGCCAATATTGTCGAGCTGCTCCGCCGAGAAGGCCGAAACGGCGACCGGCACATCCTGCAGAGCTTCTGCACGACGACGCGCAGTCACGATGATTTCGCGACCGGTGTCTTCATCGGCGGCGGCCTG
Source organism: Caulobacterales bacterium (assembly GCA_044356795.1). Classification (GTDB taxonomy): domain Bacteria; phylum Pseudomonadota; class Alphaproteobacteria; order Caulobacterales; family Aquidulcibacteraceae; genus JBIKVO01. The sequence continues at coordinate 1,203 of JBIKVO010000078.1, read as the reverse complement.
CTCCGGCGTTTGCGCCAAGGCCGGCGCAGCCGCCATGAAAGGCGCTGCGGCGGCGAACGCCCCAAGCATCATGGCCATTTTGGCGGTGGTCTTTTTCTGCATTAGGTATCTCCGCTGAGGACTTTTAAGTTGGGTTTTGTAAGTTGGACTTTTAAGAGTTGTACCTTGTCGATTTGGATTGTTGTTTCGCCTATTCACGTCGAGGGCTTTGACCCATGGCGCGGCCCCGCCGTTTGGCCCTCCGATTCAACGCCGAACGGAAGCGTCATGGCGTCGCGCCGGGTGGGGCGAACGGCGTCGATCGTCCCGGCGAATTCGAGAGTGAGTCGGTTAAAAAGTTCAGGCTCCTCCAGATGCGGCGCATGGCCGGAGTGCGCAAACCCCACCGCATGGCCGCGCCCTGCAGCGCCAGCCAACCAGTGCGCCGACTGCGAATGATAAAGGCGGCTGTGATCACCATAACAGATCAGCATTGGCGCCCCTATGGACGCGACGTCTGCGCGGCAATCAGTCTCCGCCATGGATGTCCAAAACGCCGCCATCACTGTGGGATCATTATTGGCGAACAAAGCCGCCGAAAGCGCTGTCAGTCCGGGCGGCGGGTTGGGCGCGAAAACATTCGGCGTAAACGCCGCCGCAAAGGCCGGCCAATCCCGGCGCATCGCGGCAGTGAGGCGCGCGCTGTCATCGCTGTCTTCGTCCTGCGTGCTGAGCCCAAGATCCCAATCGGGTCCGTTTGTGATGCGCGCGGCCATATCGATCACCACAAGGCCCGCAATCCGCGCGGCAAAAGCGGGATCGCTCGCCATCGCCCGCCACGCCACCATTGCCCCCATCGACCACCCCACCACGATAACGTGGTCGAGGTTCAGCGCCTCTGCGATCGCCGCGCAATCACGCGCCAACTGATCCAGCGTGAACGGAGCAAGCCGTGAGGAAGCACCGTGCCCGCGCAGATCAGGTCGAACGACGCGAAAATGCGCCGACAGCGCCTGCGCCTGAAGGTCAAAAAAGCGGGAGTCCGCCGCCCAACCGTGAATGCACAGCAAAACCGGCTTGTCTGGCGCGGCATGCGCCCCGACATGCGCGCAGGATGCCTGGGGAGGGAATTCGTGAAGGCCGCTATCCTGAACGGCAATCACCGCGCCGTCCGGCATGGACACGGCGTGCCCGCGTATGGCCGCCGGCGCATCCTCGCCAGCG
>JBIKVO010000452.1:0-2709 GCA_044356795.1 Caulobacterales bacterium | reverse complement strand
CGATGATCCGAATGCGGACATTTTCAACGCCATCGCCCGCGATCTCGCGCGGGCGACCGATGCGTCCGGCAAAGCGCTCGAGGTGATCACGATCCCGTCTCCCGGCGCCGTGCTAGACGAGGATGGCGAGCCGATCCCCGCCAGCCATATGAATTTCCTGATCGGCAATGAGGCCGTCGTCGTGCCGATCTATTCGCAGTTCGGCGATGATGCGGTGCGCGCTCTGGCGCCGCTGTTTCCGGGCCGCCGTGTGGTGGGCGTCAGCGCCCATGCGATCCTCACCGGCGGCGGCAGCTTTCATTGTATCACGCAGCAAGAGCCCGCATAGAGCATCCGTCTTGATCAAGCCGGTTTTGGTTCCCAGCGGGCGCCTTTTTTGAGGGGCGCGTTGGCGAGGATCAGCATCTTGCGCATGACCGCGACGATGGCGACTTCGGCGGGCTTTCCTGATTCGGTCAGTCGGTCATAGACGGCCTTGAGGTCGGCGTTGAAGGGCATGGCGACGAGGGCAGGCATGGAGAGGGCGTGGCGCAGCGCGGCGCGGCCGCCGCGAATGAAGCGCTTGGCCTTTCCACTGGCCGGAGTCGCGCGCCATGGGCGCAAGCCCTGCGAGGCTGGCGGCGCACTTGTTTTCAAGGGCGCCAAGTTCGGGCATGTCGACCAACCTCGCAAATGCGGTCACCTCGCCGAGGCCCGGGATCGAGACCAGGATGTCGAAGCGGGCTTTGAGGGCCGGATCATCGCCAAGCCGGGCGCGCAGGGCCGCGTCGATGGCTGCGATCTAACGCTCGATCTGCTTCAATCGATCCGTCGCTTGGGCTTTGAGAAGAGCCAGGCTCTGCTGTTGGGCCCGGTTTTGCGCCGCCGTGCGGTCCTTCACCAGCGCGCGGCGAGCGACGAGCAAGTCCTTCATATCGTTGAGGGCCGGGCTGCTCGGCGCAAGCGCCCGCGGCTCCAGCATGGCGCCGAAACGCGCGAGCATCGCGGCGTCGACGGCGTCGGTCTTGGCGTTGGTCCCAACCGCTTCGGCAAAGCGGCGCGCCTGACGCGGATTGACCTTGGCGAGGGTGAACCCTGCTTCAAGAAAACGGGTCTCGAAGGCGCGATGATAGGCGCCGGTGGGCTCAAAGACGATGCGGGCGATGGTGCGGCCTGCAAGCCATTTGATCAGCGCGGTGAAGCCTTTCTTGTCATTGCCGAAGCGCGCGCTGGCGCCCTCGGGGTGAAGATGGATGTCGAGGCTCTCTTTTGCGATGTCGACGCCGGCGGTTTGGGCTATGGTGGTTTGCATCTTTTCCCGGTCCTCTGCTTGTCATTCGAGGCGAAACCCCTCGGGTATCCGTCCAGGCCACAAGGAAAAGAGAGGGGCGGTCACACTCTAAGTCGGCCCGTCACGGCCGGCATTCTCCCGACCCGTCCCCTCCCGCCGCCAGCGAGCGGCTAACTCGTCGGCGGCGTCTCTTGCTGGCTCTGTTCGCCGGAAAAGTCATAAGACAGGCGTTTTCCGATCAAAGGGTTTCTGGTTGATCGTCAGAGAACGCGCTGAATCGTAAGTTTGGGCAATCCACGGTTTGCGCTGCGGGTTGTTGGCGGTGTACGTCGCCAGGGCAAATAACGCTCTTGAGGCCTGTGACGCCCTTCCCAAACGCGCCGGTTCGGGCCATATGCGCGCGCACCCATTCAGGACCCGCGCCGCCATGTCGAAAGCCGCCCGCACCCTTACTGTCGCCGCCATCCAGACCGCGTATGGCAATGACATGGCCGTCAATATTGCAAAGACTGTGGGCTTTATCCGCGACGCGGCGGCCAAGGGCGCGCAGGTGATCCTGCCCAGCGAATTGTTCCAAGGCCCCTACTTCTGCACCGACCAGAAAGAGGAGTGGTTCGCCACCGCCTTTCCCGCCCCGATCCACCCGTGTGTGACGGCGCTGCAGCCGGTTGCGAACGATCTTGGCGTGGTGATTCCGGTGTCAATCTTTGAGAGAGACGGCCCGCATTATTATAATTCCATTGTTATGCTGGATGCGGATGGATCAATCCTGGGGGTGTATCGCAAAAGCCATATTCCCGACGGGCCGGGTTATCAGGAGAAGTATTATTTTCGCCCCGGCGATACGGGATATAAGATTTGGTGTACGCGCTTTGGTGTGATGGGCGTGGGGATTTGCTGGGATCAATGGTATCCCGAATGCGCGCGCGCGATGGCGATGATGGGCGCAGATATCCTGTTTTATCCCACCGCGATCGGCTCCGAACCCCATGACGGCACGCTTGATACGCGCGATCCCTGGCGGCGCGCTATGCAGGGCCATGCGGTGAGCAATTGCATCCCGGTCGTGGCGAGCAATCGCATCGGCGCTGAAAACGCCAACGGCAAACCGCAAACCTTTTACGGCTCCAGCTTCATCGCCGATCATCGCGGCGATCTGGTGCAAAGCTTTGAGCGCACCGACGAAGGCGTGCTGGTGCACAGCTTTGATCTTGATTTCTTGAACCGTCATCGCGCGGCGTGGGGCTTTTTCCGCGATCGTCGTAGCGATCTTGCGCCGCGTTGAACACCGCTTGAAATAGGACTGAAATGATGCCGCATCTTGCACTTTTGCGCCACGGTCAAAGCCAGTGGAATCTGGAAAACCGCTTTACCGGCTGGGTTGATGTAGATCTCACCACGCAGGGCGAGGCGGAGGCCAAGCGGGCCGGCATGTTGTT
>JBIKVO010000469.1:0-2584 GCA_044356795.1 Caulobacterales bacterium | reverse complement strand
CAGGATTTTGCGGATTTTGAAGCGCGGCTGAAACTCCTGCCACACATCCGGGCGCAGGCCATTGCCCACAGCTAGGCGCACGCTGTGGCTGGTTTCGGCCGGGGTCTTGGGCTGATTAACCAGATATCGGCACAATTCGCCGATGTAGAAAATCACCGTGGCGCGTTCGCGGCTCGCTTCTTCCCAGAATTGGCTGGCGGAGAATTTTTTGCGCAAGATGATGCAGGCGCCGGTTTCGAGCGCAAACCCAACCCCGCACAGTCCGCCGGTGCCGTGATACAGCGGCAAGGTGAGATACACCCGGTCGGTGTTGACGCCGCGTCCTGCGCCCACAAAAGCGCGCATCATGCCCATCACCCGCCAGTGCGGCATCTTCGCCGCTTTTGGCGCCCCGGTTGTGCCGGAGGTGTAGACATACATCGCCAGATCGCCGCCTTTCATGCCCGCGCGCGACTCCGCAGCCGGGCGCGCCGGTGAGGCGCCAGCCAGCGCGGCCGATAGATCCTGCGCGCCGTCCGCGCGGTCCAGGCACCACAGCGTCGGCGCCTGCTCCACCTGCGCGGCGATCGCGCGATAGGCGCCGACTGTGTCATCGCCTGTCACCACCGCCTTGGCCTGCGCCACGCGAATGCAGTGGGCCAGCGGCGCCTCCGTGAGATTTGTATTGATCAGCGCAGCGATCACGCCAACCTTTGAGAGGCCGACCCAACAGGCGATGTAATCTGGCCGGTTGGTCAAAAACAGCGCAACCACATCGCCGCGCTGAAGGCGCTGGCCCTGCGCCCAATGGGCGAACTGATTGCAACGGGCGTCGAACGCGGCATAGCTCCACTCTTCGCCCTCAAACCGGATGGCGGGGCTGTTCGGGAATTTGTCGACCGTGCCCTCTACATCGTCGGCGACCGTGCGCGGCTCATCATGGCCGATGCCTTCGGCCCATTTCAGTGTGCGCTGCAGCCCCGAAATGAGATCGAGTTCGCGCTGAACCCGCGTGAAAATACCCATCGTCCTGTCTCCGCCATCGTATGCACATCGTATGCAGCCGCGTTCAACTGGCGGCCGAGTGCTGGGGCCACCCATCGACGCGCCATGCAGGCGCACCGTGTCTGGCGCATTATTTAAAATTAAGCGCAACCTTAGGCTGTTTCCGCATGGCTTGGAAAGCGGTCATCGCCGCGGGTCACAGGGATTTGTGGGGCTGCGCGTTCGGAGGTTCGGATGGCGCGGCGGATTTGGCGGGCTTGGCGCTGGGGCGCTGCCGCCGTAAGACGGGCGCAGCGGAGCGCTGTGTCGTCCGCTGCGGGGAAGCTTTGGCGAAGCCTTGGGGAAGTGCATGTCGGCAGCTTTGGATTTTTCAGTGGAGCAATGGCTTGCGATCGGCTCGGCGGCTTTGGCCGTCACATCGTTTGTGTGCAATTGGCTGGTGGTGTCGCGCCAGTCGCGGATGCAGTTTGAAAGCCTTAAGACGCAAATGGACGCTGATCTGCTGACGTGGGCGAATGAAGCGGTCGACCTGTTGGGGGAGGCGGTTTTTGTGGCGCGCGGTCGGGGGGCCTATCTGTCGGAGCAGGACGTGCGGCTGCAGGCGGCGGTCGTGATGCGGCGGCTGTCGGCGGCGGCCGACAAGGGGCGTTTGTTTTTTCCCAATCTCGCGCCGCGGGCGCGTGGGGCCGACAAGGAAGGCGCGTTTCGCGGCTTTCGCCCGCCGGTGATCGATGCGTTGATTTTTGCCTATTACCGCGTGGAGCGGATGGATGTGCGCAACACAGAGCCCGACCAGGACACCGCGGACTTCCTGATCCGATGTCGGCGGCTTTTGATTTCGGAAGTGCAAAACGCGATTGATCCGCGGCGACGCGGGCAGACGCTCAAGCGGCTTGCGCTGTCAGGGCCGAAGGATGATCCCGGCGGCTTTCACGAGACAGCAGCGCTTGCAGAAGACCTGGAAGCGCGGTTTCCAGGTCTGATGACGATCAAACGCGACGCAGCTTGGGTTGCGCAGATGCAGCGCAGCCGAAGGAAAGCCTAATTGATCCTGCGGGGAGCAATCGGCGCTTCCAGCGGAAAGGCGGGGATATCGGCATCGAAGGCGCCGGCGTCGTCCACCATGGTGAAGGCGCCGTACATCATGCCGTACGGCGTCGACAGCGCGGCCGAACTTGTGTAGGTGAAGCTTTCGCCGGGTGCGATCAGCGGCTGCTGGCCGACCACGCCATCCCCGCGCACCTCGCGCGACAATCCCTGCGCATCGGTGATGATCCAACGTCGTTTCATTAAGCGCACCGGGTGTGCGCCAAGGTTTTCAATCTCGATCGTATAGGCCCACACATAATGCGGGCCGGTGGGATTGCTGTCCTGCGCGAGAAAGGCAGGTTCAGCGCGAACGATGATGTCGCGGGTGCGGGCTTCAAACATGGCGCCGGTGTACGACACATTGCACTGTCTTCAAACCTGATCCAAAGCCTGCGCGATATCGGCGATCAGATCGGCCTCATCTTCAAGCCCCACTGACAAGCGCACCAGCCCTTCACCCACGCCGACGTGCGCGCGCCCCGCGTCATCGAGGCGGCGATGAGTTGTGGTG
>JBIKVO010000140.1:0-7296 GCA_044356795.1 Caulobacterales bacterium | reverse complement strand
AGATCAAAAACACGCGCAGCGCATTGAGAAACCGAAAGGCGCCGTCGCGTCCGCCCGCAATCTCCAGTGCAATCAACGTGCCGCCATTGCGCATCTGCTTTTGGTGGACATCGGCCTGCGGATGATCGGCGCGCCCCGGATACAGCAAGCGTGCAACCTTTGAATGATTGGCAAAGCCATCAGCGATCGCTGCAGCGGTGCGCGCCTGCGCTTCCACGCGCAACTTGAGGGTTTCAAGGCCCTTCAGCACCACCCACGCATTGAACGGCGAAAGCGCTGGCCCGGTATGGCGCACAAATTCGCGGTAGTGCTCGTCGATGATCGTCTGTGTACTGAGGATAGCGCCGCCGAGGGTGCGGCCCTGGCCATCCATATGTTTGGTGGTGGAGTATGTGACGACGTCGGCTCCCAGATCCAGGGGGCGTTGCACAATCGGCGAAGCAAACGCGTTGTCGGCGATCAGAAGTGCGCCCGAAGGCGCCAGAATGTGTTTCACGGCCGCGATATCAACGGCGAAAAGTGTTGGATTGGCAGGCGTTTCGATCAAGGCCGCCCGCACAGGTCCGCGTGCAGCGGCGCGCCATTGGTTCAGATCTTCGCCGTCGACAAAGACAACGTCCACGCCAAACCGCGGCGCCAACGTATCCAAAAGCCACAAGCACGATCCAAACAGTGCGCGCGATGCAATCACCCGATCGCCACTTTTCACAAGTCCGAACAGCGCGGTGTTCACTGCCGCCATGCCGGATCCGACAACAAGACAACTCTGCGCCCCCTCCAGCGCGCACAGACGCTGTTCCAGGGCTGTCTGTGTGGGGTTGGCGTAGCGGCCATACAGATATCCCGGCGCCGTTCCGGCAAAGCGCGCGTCCGCTTCCTCCGCGCAGTCATAGACAAAACCGGATGTCAGATAGAGCGGCTCTGCGGTTTCCTTGTGCGGGGTGCGCACATGACCGTCATGGATCATTCGCGTGGCAAGGCCGCGGCTTGGTTTTTGCGAATCGCTCATGGTGCGCTCCGCCACCAGATATGTTCGACCTGCGCGCTGATCACGCCGGCATGGGTGGCGATGCGGTCGGTCAAGGCGCGTGCGCTGGCCGCATCAGCGCCGGTCAGGCGCAGCGAGAAAGCCGCCCCTTCCGGCCCCGCCGTCGCCGACAATTTCACCATCTGCGCCGCACTCGCCGCCAATGTCGAAGCAATCGCTGCAATCGCCGCCGCCCCGTCCCCGGCCTGAATGCGGATGTCGTGATAGGCGGGAAAGGCAAAATCAAACGCCGGCTGGGGGCATGGATGGGGCATGGCGCAACTCCTTCAAAGTCGTTGTGGCCAGGAATGCGGGACAAAACCAGTGCGGCGGGGCGGGGGCGGGTTTGCGGGGTCACAGTGATGAACCTGCCGAGGATGAGCCTGCCGAGGATGAGCCTGCCGAGGCTTGGGCCGTGATGTCATCACCTGTGCGCCGTTTACGCGCCCTTCGCTTTAGCCGCATTTGGTTGAGCGCCCGCAAGCTGAGGGTCAAATCGGCGCTGGCGGGGCTATAGGCGCAAGCGGGCGACGGCGTCAAGGCGGCGATCGTCGAAGATGGGCGCAGACGGCATGTCCTTCTCGACAAGGGGCGCCGGTTCTGACAGCACGCTGATGCCATGACCAGACCCGGTGTACTCCCCGATTCCGATCTCGCCGCAGCGCTTGCCGCCGGCGCCATCGTCGCCGATCGTCCGTTTGCAGATGATCAAATCCAACCCGCAAGCCTCGATCTGCGCCTCGGGCCCAAAGCCTATCGGCTGCGGGCAAGCTTTTTGCCGGGCGCCGGCGTCACGGTTCAATCGCGCCTGGATGCGGATCTGGTGATGCACGAAATTGATCTCACCGGCGGCGCGGTGCTGGAAAAGGGCTGCGTCTATCTCTCCCCCCTGCAGGAACGCGCCCATTTGCCGGCGGATCTGCACGGCGCGGCAAACCCGAAAAGCTCCACCGGGCGCGTCGATGTTTTCACGCGATTGATCGCCGATGGCGCAGCCGCCTTTGATTATGTCGCTGGTGGATATGCCGGACCGCTATGGGCGGAAATCAGCCCGTGCACATTTTCCATTCTGGTGCGCGAGGGTTCGCGTTTATCGCAATTACGCTTGCGCCGCGGGGCGCCAATGGCGGTGCGCACCCTTGATTTCGCAGTGGATCTTGCACTGCCGGACGCAGTCGGTTTTCGCGCGCGCCGCCATGCCGGCGTGATCGATATTGATGCGGTTGGCGGGCATGATCCGCGCGATTTCTGGGAGCCGATTCAGGCGCGGCGCGGGCGGGTTATCTTGGACCCTGGCGAGTTTTATATCTTCGCATCGAAAGAACCGATTATTATCGGGATTGATGAGGCCGCCGAGATGGCGCCAATCCGGCCCGAGTTTGGCGAATTCCGCGCCCATTATGCCGGCTTCTTTGACCCCGGTTTTGGTATTGCCCCGCACGAGGGCAAGGCGGTGCTGGAGGTGCGCGGGCGCGATGTGCCGTTCATCCTGGAGGACGGCCAGCCGGTGGGGCGGTTGGTGTATGAGCGCCTCGCCGGCGCCTGCGCCAAGCTGTATGGCGAAACCGGCAACCATTATCGCGGCCAAGGCCTGAAGCTGTCGAAGCATTTCAAGCCGTGGGGATAGGCGCTTGGGGTATGGCCATGGCATGGCCAAGAGAACCTGTCATCCTGTAAGGCGTACGTGACGAAAAGACAAAGGTGCTTGACTTATTGTCGGGTTGCAGGGTAAAGCTCCCTTGTCATTAGGACAAGGAGGCAAGACATGGGCTTGCGAGGAACGGGCCTTAGTGTCGCCGCTCCGCCTGCGTCAGCGCGGTTTGATGGCCGGGCGGGCGTGTTCAGGGCGGTATGCTGATGCGCAATCGCTTGCGGGTGCTGCGCGCAGAGCGCGCCTGGAGCCAGGCGGATTTGGCCGAACGGATCGGCGTCTCCCGGCAAACCATCAATGCCATTGAGGTGGGGAAATACGATCCCTCGCTGCCGCTTGCATTCAAGCTGGCGCGTGTCTTCGGGGTATCGATTGAGAACATGTTTTTCGACGACGACACATCAAACGACGCATCACATCGGGAGACTGCAGAATGAGCAACGCTGTTGATACACCGCAGTCGGAGAAAGAGCGCCGCAAGCGCGGCTTGATTGTGCAGTACCTGCTGGTGCTGGTGGCGGCGGTGCTGGTGTCGGGGCTGCTTGGTTTTGGGGCTGGCGTGCTGGATGGCTATATTGATCATGCCGACAGTGCGCCGCCTTGGATGGGGGTCGTGCGCGATAGTCTTGCAAGTCCGTGGCTGTTGGGTGTCGCGTTCGTGGCGATCTTTGCATGGGCGATGTGGTGGGCTTTGGCCTATTGGCGCCAGATCGATGAGCTTGCGCGCGCGGCGCATGAACGGGCTTGGTTCTGGGGTGGTTCGGCGGCCATGGCGCTTGGCCTTTCGGCGCTGATGATCGCCTCCGTTGTGCCGCCGTTTTGCAATATGACATTTCCGGATTTGACGCCGATGCAATTGATCACAGCCGGTGCTGTGTCGCTGACTGGATTGATGATGCTGGGATACGGTGTGGTGTGGGCATTTATTTGGTGGAGGGCGCGGTAATGGCCTATGACGGCGACATGACAGCAACCCCGCTGCCGGAGCGCAGTTTTGCGGTTTCCGATTTAAGTGAGCGCGAAAAAGCGATGTTGTTTGATCTCGCGATGGAGAGCGCCAAAACAGAGCGCGCCCGCAGCGCCGACATTCACTGTCACGCGGCTGTGATTGCGGCTTTCGCCCGCGCTTATGTACTGATCCGCGATCGCGAGCAGGGCATTGTTTGAGTTTTTGAATAAGGGAACGCACATGCAAATGGCGATGAGAATGAAGGCGCTTGTAGGCGCGACTGTTGCGCTGGCGGGTTTGGCTGCGGCAGCGTGCGCGCCGATTGGTGAAAGTGCTGCCCCGCGCGCCAAGGGGCCGCCGCAACCGTCGATGTGGGTTGTGCGTGACGCCGATTCCACGATCTATCTCTACGGCACCATTCACTTGCTGAAGGATGGTGATGCGTGGGGCGGCCCGGCCGCGCAAAGTGCGATCGCCCAAGCCAGCGAAATCTGGACCGAGATCGAAATTGATCCCGCCAAGGACGCAGCGATGCAGGCGATGGTGATGCAGCTTGGCCTTGATCCAACAAAGAAACTGTCGGAGCGGATTGATCCGGCCTATCGCACCCTCATGCAAACCGTCATCACGCGTGCTGGTTTGCAGCCTGCGGTGGTGGATATGATGCGCCCCTGGCTTGCCGGGCTCACATTCAGCGTCGTGCCAATGATGCAGGCGGGCTATGACCCTGAGATGGGGGTTGATCGGCAGATCGATGCCTTGGGCGACGCCAACGGCAAAACCATGCGCTGGTTTGAAACTGCGGAAGAGCAGTTGCAATTCCTCGCCGGCTTGAGCGAGCCTGTGCAAATGCAGATGCTGTATGAATCGCTGAAGGAGTTTGAAAAAGGCGCAACGATGCTAGACGCCATGGCGGGCGCCTGGAAAGTCGGCGACGACGCCGCCCTGCAGGCGATTGTGGTCGATCAAATGAAGCAGGAATATCCAGAACTGTATGACGTCATCTTGACGCAGCGCAACAAGCGGTGGGCGGATGCACTAGCCAATGAAATGAAGGGCGCTGGCGTTGATTTTGTTGCGGTGGGCGCGGCGCACCTGTTGGGGCCAGACAGCGTTCAAGCGTTTCTCGCCCAAAAGGGATATCGCGCAGAACAAGTCGCGCCATAACGTTCGCGCGGCGTGAACATCGACCCGCGCTGCGAGCTGCAGCGCGGGTTTTTCTTTTTAGTCATGATCGATGATCGCGCGCATGGATCGGGTCGTGCTCGGCGTTTTGAGGGTATTGCTGCATCAGACAACCATGGCCGATGCAGCGCAAAACAGGAGTGGATCATGAATCGCAGGATTTCGATCGCTGTGTTTGCCGTCGCCATGTTGGGCGCGGCGCCGTGTGCGGCGGCGCAGTCAACGCCAGATCGCGCGCTTGAAGGCGTCATTGTTGGCCAGAACGGGAAAACCAGTACGGTTAATCGCGTAGTCACGCGTGATCCTGGCGTGCGCACCGCCGAAATCAGCGTGACAGGGCCGAATGGGCAAGTCCGCACGCAGGAAAACATCGCCACACGCGATCGCGTCGACGGTACGTCAAGCACATCGCGCACAACCACCTTCGCCGATGGCCAGACGCGCAGCGTGAATGGCACGGCGGTGAAAACCGATAACGGCGCTGATGATTTGTCGCGCACGGTCACGGGGCGTGCGGGCGAGACCCGCACACAAACCGGAACCGCACAGGCGACAAAAACCGAAACCGGACGCACCGTCAGTGGTGAGCTGAACGGCCCAGCCGGGCAAAGCACATTCAATCGAACCGTGTCGCACGAAGATGGTGTGCGCACCGTTGACCAGAACAGCACTGGGCCGCGCGGCGCAACGGCTAGCACATCCCGTGTGATTGATCGCAAGACGGGAAACTTTGAATCGAACCGCACGCAGACTGGCCCCAACGGCGCCACACGCACCACCAGAACCACCGGCGTGCGCAATGGCGATACAGTCACCGGCCAGCGCACCGTGACGCGTCCCAATGGTCAAGGCCGCAGCGGGTCTTTCTCGGGGCGTGCATCGCGCCGCTGAGGATGGCGCTCAGTGACGCAGTGACATTGCTTAAAGTTAAGCGCCGACGCGTCTACCGCGTCGGCGCTTTTGCGTGCGTTGCAAAGATCGATTTGCAGTCCGATTTTGTGGTCCGACGGTCGCGGATCGAAACGCACAAACGCTTAAACAGGCGTGCTTTGTGTCGAGCGATCCGCATCCACCGGCTTGGCCAAAGCGCTGATGATTTCAGCGCGCGGTGCGGGCTGCAATCCAGGCTTTTTCTTCGGCCGCGCCCAGCGGATCACCGTCTCGCTCCGCATCGAGGGCGGCCAGAATTGCGGGGCTCATGGCGCTGGCCGCGGTGCGATAGTCGCTCGTGTCTGATGCACTTCCGGCGCTGGCGATTGCGGTTAAACGCCAGGCTGATTGTGAGTCCTGCGCGTTTTGTGTGCAGGCGACGCCCTCGATCGCTTGCGCGCCGATGTCGGTTATGAACGCGCGACAGACGCCGCCATTTTTGGTGGGTGTCGTCATAGCGATGGCGATGCCGTCTTGAAAGGAGCCGGAGGCTTGCGCGTTCAACGCGCGCTGCAGCGCGCCTTGCGCCAACAGACCATCTGCCTGCGCCACGATCGGCGCCACTGTGTCGCGCGGCGTCACAACCCAACCGGCAGCAAAGCTTGCCGCCATCGCCATGCCCACAGCGCCCGCGCGAAGAAAAGTCTTGTTTCGCGCGCGATTGGCGCCGGCATGGATCGAATCAATTAGGCGGGCCGGCGGATCTTCACGCAACACATCAGCAAACGCACCGCTCACCAAAGCGCGCTGGGCGCGAAACCGCGCGATTTTCTCGGCGATGACGGGATCTTGATCGGCCAGCGCCTTGATCGCACGCGCTTCATCGGGGGGCGCTTGATCATCGGCGAAAGTCATCAGGCGTTCATCGGAAACAGTCATGATGCATCTCTCTGCGGGGCTGCAGCCGCCGCTGCGGAAGGCGCAGCGATCGCTGCATCCAAGGCGGTGCGGGCGCGAAACAAGCGGCTGGTGACGGTACCCTCCGGCACGCCCAAAATCTCGGCGGCTTCGCGGTAACTATAACCTTCAATCAAGATCAGCGCGACAACAGCGCGCCCATCCGCCGGTAGTGCAGCCAGCGCAGTTTTGGCGCGCGCCAAGGTCAGGTGCGCTTCCATCGCGGTGCGGCCATCAATGCCCGGCGCTTCCATGCCTTCATCCTCCAGCGACGCGGCCGCGCGCACACGGCGCGCGCGCGTCGTATCAATCCAGGCGTTCTGCATGATGCGGAACACCCAACTGTCCAGGCGCGTGCCGGCCCGCCACAATTCCCGCTTGCGAAGCGCCCGTTCGATCGCATCCTGCACCAGATCATCGGCATCGCTTGTCGCGCCGGTTAAAGCGAGGGCGAAGCGGCGCATCCGCGGCAGCAACGCGACGAGGGCGTTGGAGAATTCTAAAGCGGAGTGCGTCATGCGGCCTTGCACGTGTTCTGCTGGACAACGCTGCGGTCAAGGAATTCCGTCCGCAGACATGCGAAAACTTCTGACGACGGAATAGGCCGTCGGCGCCGTTATGGAAATTAGAAACGCTGCACCAAGGCTGGATGCGCCT
>JBIKVO010000077.1:0-9910 GCA_044356795.1 Caulobacterales bacterium | reverse complement strand
TTCCTGTACTGTCTGGGCAAAAGCACCGTCCCCTTCGGCTTGACTTGGGCGCCCGTGGCGCTTATCAGCGCGGTTTCTCTTTTCACGGTCGGCCCGCTGCCGGCCTGCACGGATGGCTGCGCCATGAAAGTCAAAAGCTCGCTGAAGTCGCTCAAGACCCGCCATCGCGCCTGCAAAGTGGTGCGCCGCAAGGGCCGCGTTTATGTGATCAACAAGGAAGACCCGCGCTACAAGGCCAAGCAAGGCTGATCATGGCCGGCCCATATAAGGCCGTCCTGTGGGACTATGGCAATGTCCTGGTGCGTTGGGACCCGCGCCTCTTGTATCGCCAAATCTTCGCAGATCGCAGCGAATTGGACTGGTTCTTGAGCCATGTCTGCACGATGGAGTGGCATTTGCGCCATGACCAGGGCGTGCCGATGGCCGACAACGCCGAAGCCCTTAAGGCCAAACATCCCGAATATGCTGATGAGATCGACGCTTGGCGGCTGCGCTTTGGCGAAATGCTGGGCGGTGAGATTGAGGGCGTGGACGCCATGATTGACGCGATCGCCGCCCGCGGTTTGCGCCAAGGCTTGTTGACCAATATGCCAAGGGAGGTGGCGGAGCTGTGCTTTGACGGCTTCACACGCCTTGGCTGCTTCAACGGCGTGACCGTGTCTGGCTTTGAAAAAGTGGCCAAGCCCGATCCCGAAGCCTTCCGACGGGCGTTGAACGCCATGGGCGCAGCGGCCGAGGAAACCTTCTTCATCGACGACAGCCAGGCTAATATCGATGCTGCAGAGCGCCTTGGCCTGGGCGTTCACCGCTTTGTCGACACCGACGGCCTCAAAATCGCCCTGCGCAAAGCGGGAATTTTGGGATAACGCCGCATCCGGGCGGGCCAGAATTCACGTACAAGAGGCCATGATACGCCGCATACTCATTGCCCTCGCATCGACCTTGACGCTTTCCGCGTGCGCGCCGGAGGCCGAAAAGCCGCGCGCGATGCCGGCCCCTCTGGCTGCCGCACTCGCCAGCCTGAACGCGGCCAGTGATGAAGCCGCCGCCGAAGCGGCCGCCAACGAAGTAATGGGTTTTTTCTTGCAGTCAGGCTCCCCCAGCGTTGACGCGCTGGTCGAACGGGCGGGTCTGGCGGAAATCCACAACGATTTGCCCAAAGCACGAGCGCTGATCGATGAGGCCATCAACCTCAAGCCCGATTTCGCCGAGGCGTATGCCCGGCGGGCCGCCATCGCGTTTGCCGGCAAGGACTTCAACAGCGCCCACCGCGACCTGACGAAGGCGGTCCTGCTGGAGCCGCGCCACTTCGCCGCCTGGGCCGGTTTGGGCGCTGTGAACGAGGCGTTGCGCCAGCCTGCCGAGGCCCTGAAAGCCTATCGGGCGGCGCTGGCCCTTTACCCCAAATTCCAGCCCGCCCGTGATGGCGAGGCCCGCACCTCCCGGATCGTGGAAGGCGTCGAGACGTGATCCTGGAGACCGTGATTGGCCTGCCTGTGGCGGGCTCGCTGGTCTATGCGCTGGGCTATGCTGCTTGGGCCGGGGCGCGATGGCCTGCAATCGGCGATTATTTCACGGTAGACGGCGTGCGCCTGCATGGTTTGCGCGGCGGCGATCCCGACGACAGGGAAACGCCGGTGGTGTTCCTCCATGGCGCAAGTTCCAACGCCCGCGAATGGCTAACCAGCGTGACGCCCGCGCTTGGGTCGCGGCGATGGTTGGCTCTGGATCGGCCAGGGCTTGGCTGGTCTGACGCGCCGACCGACGGTCATCGCCTCGCCACGCAGGCGGCCTTGATCGCGGGGGCCGTGCGGGCGGCCGGCTTTCACCACGTCATTGTCGTGGGCCATTCGCTGGGCAGCGCCTCGGCGCTAAGGCTGGCGCTGGATGAACCCGGCCTCGTCGCGGGGCTTGTGCTGGCGGCGCCCGCCACCCATCCCTACCCAGGCGAAAACAGCTGGCATGTGCAGGTCGCAGCCCACCCGATCTTGGGACCGTTGTTTGTATGGCTGTTGACGCCGATCTTTGGGCCGCTAGCCGCGCGCGGGGCCGCCGCCGCCGCCTTCGCACCCGCGCCCGCCCCCGATCACTATGCCGAAGCGACAGGCCTTGCGCTTTTGTTCCGACCATGGACATTCCGCGCCAATGCCTTGCAGGTCCGCGCGACGAACCCCGAATTTGCAGTGCAGGCGCCGCGCTACCCAAACATTGTGCAGCCGGTGATCATTCTGACTGCCGATAAGGATCATGTCGTCAGCCCAAAGCTGCACGCCCAAGCGCTTGCCGCGGCGCTACCCCATGCGGAGCTGGTGACGATTGTCGGCGCCGGGCACATGCCGCATCAGGTGCGGCCTGATCTTGTGATCAACGCGATCGAAACGGTAGCGACGCGGGCGAACGGCCTTTAATCTTTAAATTGAGGCTCGATTCGCTGGCGCAACCATCCTCGCAATCCAGCGTTCGCTCGATATGTTGAAAAACAAAACTCGACACAGATAAAAGCAAGAATTGGGGTTCTCATGGCGGACGATGCTGGCTTTGGCGGAATTCAAGTTCCGCATCAGACGCTCAATAAAACCGACCAGGACAAACTGAAGCAGATTGTCGCCAAGATCGAACGCCTAGAGGAAGAGAAAAAGCAAACCGCCGACGACATCAAAGATGTCTACTCTGAGGCCAAGGCGTTTGGGTATGATACCAAAGTGCTGCGCAAGGTGATCAGGTTGCGCAAGCAGGACCGGCAAGAGCGCGAGGAGCAGGAACAGATCATGGAACTATATATGGCTGTTCTGGGAGATTGAAGCTGTTGGCGATTAAAGTTGTGGGCGATTGGGCGCAGGGTTAAATCGCAACCGGCGCGGCTTATCAATGTTCCTTGTCTGTTGTTACGCATTATCTGCAGCGATAGAATAGCGCATATTTTGCGCACGGGCAGCATGGGCAGCATTGGGCGCGCCATCAAAATTGCGTTCATCCCTGTCGCTTCAATCCGGGCTGTCGTCTAGGGCGCGCGCCGGCGCGTCGCTCGACGCCACGCTCCTTGGAGCTAACACGTGAAGCTCGAAAGGCGGATCGTCGTCATCTTTCGGCGCACCAGTTCGCGCCGACGCTAAACGCCATCCAGCCGCGCTTTTGTCAAAAATCAGGACGCGCCCGGCTTCGTGGCGCGCAAAAAACTCGCTTGCAACCGGCGGCGGAGCGGCAGAAAAAAGACGGCCCAGAGCCTCGAACGGGCCGTCGCGCAAATCAGGATGCGCAAGATCACCCAGCAACGCGTGCCACGTGAGCAATTCTGGGGCAAAAATGGGGGCGCTGGCCTGATCGCCGCCATTCAAGACAAATAATGTGACCCGAGCCCCATCCCGGCGGGCCAGACGCACCGCGCGCGCGCCTCGCATCATCTCCACCGTTGTCTCCCGCAAACGGGCGCGCGAAAAGGCGGGATACAGCATTGCCAATGGGATTTCAGGCAGCCCTCCAGGATTGCATAAAAGTCTGCGACCGCGCGCGCCGCGACTGCGCTTTTTTTCAGGCGCGCGAAGCCCAGTATCATCATCACCCGCGGATAATCCTTCAAAGACTTTCAAACCATCAACGGATGGGTCGGGTGACGTTCCTTCGATCGTCTGCGCCTGTGCAGAAGATTTGGCGGCCTTAAAAAATGAGGCGCCATAACCGGCAATGACTTGCAAAATAGATTTTGGTGATCCGCACTTTTCACTGTCCTTAGACACTATGGAGCCATCGCATGCGACGCCCGGTTTTATTAAGTTTTTTGCACCTGGTCTCGCGTCTGCGGCAAACACAGCTGCATTTTCCGAGCGGCCAACAGCCGCGCCCAAACCATCGCGACTTCTTTTTGTCGCCAAAGGATTCTCGACGACTACGCTTTCCTGCGATGCCAAATGCAAGGATTCACGCCCCCACTGTATTTGCTGTTGCATCGCAACAACGTCGTCTTCAGCACTATTCGGAACGCGATCAAGCGCCGAGGGATCTAGCGGATGCGTCGGCGGCGGAATGATAAAGCCGTGCCGACGCGCCAGTTCAATATGCGCCGTGGCCTGAAGCAATCGAGAAAATTGAAATGCCATGCCGGGCATAGCGGTTGACGTATCGCCAGTGCACAAGTGCATAAAAGTTTTCGATTTACTGAAAGAATCGGTTGTGCGCGAAACACTCGCAGGGCGCGACTGCACAAGGGGTAAAGTCACTTTGCTTGTCAGCATTCTAGCATAATTCCGAGATCGGCGAGCCCAGCGAGATTCATCGCCCTCTTCAGGCAAAGCCCCGCCACGCCCCTCACGATCGGGACCCAGTTCATCGCGTGGGTGCAATCGATGAATTCGTGACTCATCCATAAGGATTGCCTCTGCGTCGAGGTTTTTCTCCATAACATCGATACGGGTCGCCAGCGTGCGTATTTCCTGCGCTTCAGAAAAAACAATCCGGCCATTGCGAAACTCAATTCCGGGCTTTCGCCGCGCGTGGAACGCCACAACCTCACCGTCTTTCATGCGAAGGGCGCGCCGCAAGGCATGCAAATTTTGTTCAGGATACGGCGACCAATAAACAAGAATGGGATCGTGCACGGATGGATCCGGGTTGGCGACACGTTCGGCTTGACCCGCCTTGGAGAAACTCAGCCCCGCGGGCAAGCCATCAAAATGGACCGCCCCATAAGACGAAAGCGGCGCGCCACTTCTGGCGCGCCTTGATCGTCCACGCGGGGGAAGAACAACCCACACGTCGGCTCGCCGCAGAGCCTCGAGGTGTGGGCGGCTCGGCGCGTCCGGACCGGCCCACGGCGCACCAAGCGCCTCGTGGCGAATAATCAAGATCGTTCGGACCCCCGCCGTCAAATCACGGGCCAGCCCCTCGCTCCACGCGCACCCGCGGGATTCCCCATGTGACCCTAAAGCCTGATCAATCGATCTGCAGACCTCACTCGCGCGCGCATCGCTCACGCCAGCGCGCGCAACCATGCCATCAGAGTCAGTCATAAGGCAATCGATGCCGAGCGTCTGCAGCAGTCGTCGCACCTGTTGCGCAAAGCCGTGCTCGCGGCTGCTGTGCCTTGCCAAGCTGATGAACACCTTCATCACCGCCCTCCTCGGATCCAGCCCAGTGTTTCATCGCCACACGACCACTGGATCAAGTTGTCACTGCGGTGAGCGTCGGCGCAGCGCCCCCCCGACACCGCATACCGTTGCTCCCCATTATTTGTGCAAGATCGCCGACAGATGCCGACAAATCGGTCACTGAATCCGGGCCATCCGGGCAATCCTGATGTGCGAAACAACACCCATTTGGCCAAACCCACCAAACGGTTTTGCGAAATGCGTGCGCGATAGAGCGGCCTTATTCGCCGTCGTTTGGCTGCAATTTTTCCTTGTCGGAGACTGGCGCGATCGACTGTGTAAGATCGCGGTACATGCGCGATGCGATCGACCGGACAAGCATGTCGCACAGCGGTGTTGCGTGCAACGGCTTCCCTTTACCCCTGGCTGAGCGCACTTCGACCAAGCCGTATTTAACGGCCGCGGCGACGACCGAACGCACCTGTGCGACATACCGATGCTTTGACCGAGCGCATTCACGCTTGAGCATTTCGGCATGCATCGCAGAGCCCAACGCATTGGCGTTTGGCGCCCCGTCAGGTCCGCGGGCGGGAAATCCGAGCAGATCAAAAGCCGAGTCGTTTGGAAACGCGGAGCGCAGCCAGATCATATACAAAACCAACATGCCCACCGAATTATCCAAGGACTTATAGTCTTCATCGGTCAAAAGGTGCTTGTTGCCTTTATTTTTTGGATCACGACAAATGACGGCGTTCAGAACTTCATGGTACGTGAAAATAGTCGAAACGACACCCAGAACGTAAAAGACATTCCAGCCATCGGTGACGGCGTCGACGTCCGCCGTCAGCTGCTTTTCAATTTCTTCCGACGTCGTCGGAAAAACAGGGACGTCGTGCTGCTTCATGGCCTCTGGGGTCGGCTTGGCCACCGCGCCGTCTGCTTCTGTCTTTTTCGCGCTCCGTGCGGATGGAGGTCGCCCCGTCGCGCCGGGACGAGTGTCGGGCTTGATTTTGTCAGACATGGTGATGCCTCCGATCGCCAGAAGGGAGTGAGCCACCGCATGTTAGGCTCAGGGTTGACGCGGGCGCTATATGCCAATCTCGGAGATCGGCTGAATCACGCGCATTGCAACCCTGCAGAAAAGCACGCCCGTTTTCGAGTTGCATTCAGCGTGCATTCAGGCGCGCTCTGGTTCACAGCCAGCCAAGATAACACCTTTCCAAAATGACAGGATTATCACGAAGCTGTTTATCGCCGACGCTCCGATGCGGCCCGAATGAGACGAGCAAAGGGGCGCGCTGCGATTATGCCCTTAATCAACATGCCCAATCACATCACGCCTATCGAACCCATCCTGTGATGGCGCCCGCCCCTATGGCCGCGGCAATCTTGGCCCATCATGCCCCGGCGCATCGCACATCGTGCGCGGATGCACCGGCAAAAGAGCCAGCCGCGTGACACCGTTATGACATCACAAGTCGCCGCCGAAAACGCCGTCGCCGCTCCCGCAATCGCATCCGCCCACGCGACGCCAATCCACGCATTGCCAAATCGCGCCCGCCGCACGCCAAACCTGGCGAAAGCGGTCATCGATCAAATCACCCGCTTTGCCCCGGGTGATCGCCATGCGCTGGCCGAGCTTGCAGCGAGATCCACACAGCACGCAGATCTGCAGACCAGCTTTCCTGTCGCGACCATCGCCCTGGCCCGTCGGCGCGGCAACATGTTTGCTCGCGCAGAAGCCTTGGAAGCGATCTCCCGCGGTGCATCATTGGCGCAAATTGCAGCGCTGCTCGCCGCACCCCTATGGACGCGTCGTCTTCCGCCAGCGGCCGCATGGACGACGCTGCCGGACAGATCTGGCAATCTCGCAGCGGCGGAAGATCTCGCCCGGCCTGTCATGCCGATGCGCACAAACCGATGGGAGAAGCATCGCACATGGTTGGGAGACATAACACTGGCTCACTGCGCTGGCGGCGAGAGCTTTGCCGCCTGGCTGGCCCTGCGCATCAAAGACCAACCCGTCGTCTCGCAGACCCTCGACCCCAGGGCTATTGGGTTCTTGGCCGCTTTCAACATTTTTTCTTCCACGCAATCGAGGGCCTGCAAAACTCCACCCTGCAGGCCATGGTTGCCGAATTGCGCCTCGGTTATGGCGTGCATGAAGCGCGTCGCTGGTTCATGCTGGTGTTGCTCGGATTGCAGGCGCGCGACGTTTCTCAATCCAAGCAGGACGACGACATCACCCACCTTTTCGGCCTCAGTTTTGAACGATTGCGCACGCACGACGCGCTCATCGCAGAAGACCGCATCCTGCGCCATGGCGCCGCCAGCTATATCGGTGATGTGGCGCGTGGAAGCCGCGTCGTGTTCAGTATAGGCTGGAATGGCGAATCGATCCTGACCATTGACATCGCTCCTGGGGACGCGCTGCGATGGCGCCCATTCGCGATGAAGCTTGGCGACATGTCTGGGCGCGCTCTTGGCGCGATTATCCAGGCATCAATATTATCCCCGAAAAGCCGACGACTTCCGCCTTGGAACGCCTGGTGCTCGCGCTCTGTCATATCGAGCTGCGGATCGCTCCGAGTTCGTAAAGCAAATGCGCTGTCGCCGCCCGCGCGCTCAATCCTTCAAATTTTTCGCGATCTAGCCGTCGCAGAATCGCGGGTCCATTCAGATCTCCTACGATTTCGAATTGCGGTTCGTGCTCACACGCTGTCATCGCTGCATGAAGAATTTCCATCATAATGGTACGGTCCATCGGATGAGCAATGCGCGACAAAGCCTCATCGATTTGCCGAGCGAATTGTGGTTCTCGCGCGGTATGGTCTGAGCGTGCGATCCGCGCATCAATGCGAACCGTCGGTCCATCACCTGCGCCAATCGCAAGCCCGTCGCAACGGGCCAGCAAAGCCCAAACGCGATCAACAAAGTCTCCATGTAGGCGGGTAGCGATGCCAAGCCGCAAGCGCCACGCACGCCAACTCTGTGTATCTGCGTCCGCCCATGGCGGCGCCCAATAAGCCGCCCTCACACTCACGGCACTGTCCCACTCAGCCGCAAGATGCGCAGCGACCTGATGCGGTGCGAGATCGAGCAACGCAGCGCAATGATCGCCAACCGATGCGATGCTTTCCAGATGCCGCACCCAATCCAACAGGCGCAGCGACCGGCACCCAGAAAAACGGGCCGGATTTGCTTTCACCATGGCGCCGGTGTGCAAAATGATCTCTTCCGCCAATATAGTGCACGCGACATCGCGTTCTGTTGCATTCAGGAGAGCGTCGCGCAATGTCTCTGACGCCACCGGCCCATCGATGACCCGATCTGGCGTCACCTCTACCCGCTTCAGTCGCACCACCCATTCTTTCAACATATCGGACAGCCGTTCGTCCATCAGTCCCGCGGTCATCGCTTCTCGGCGAATGTCAGCCCAAGACTGGCGTTCGCCCGCGGCGAAATATGGCGCAAGCTGATTTGCGTGCAGGCCAGGAGCGCCCTCTATAAAAATCGGCCAGTCGTCGATCCGCGCACCTGCTCGCTGCAGCAAAGTTTCACCCGAAACCAATCGCACAGCAGCGCTGCCCACGCTGCCTTTGTAACAAGCGTGCACAAGCGCGTCCATCGCCGCCGCGCTGGAGGCGGCAAAGCATGTTTCGTCGAGATGAAGCACCACAACAGGCGGCTCGATGTCGGTCCAGTGCCGCCCAACATACTCGATGTCCGCGCGCAAGCGATCGGCCGAAGCCGCCGCGTCAAAGCGCAGATAAGAGCGCGCCGGATCGCGTGAATTGTGAGAAAACAATATCGCCTGATCGTCATGACGGTACAATCGCGCCGTGCTCAATGCGCCCAGTCTGCGCGGCGGTCGCCCCCCCAAACCCAAGCGAACTTCAGCCCCATGCCTCGCCCATGCCGCCGTCAGCACCGCGCTGTCGCAGAGTGCAATGCTCTGGTGCGGGGTTTCATGTGGCGCAACCAAATCAGCGAAAGGCTGGCCGCGATAGCGCTGAGCAGCCGCTGCCCCGCACACTACAATCTCTACGACGGCGCCGACTGATTGCCGCGTGCGACGGCCACACGGATCGAGATCTTCCGGCCATACAAGCCCTTCCCGCAACAAACGCGCGACCGCCCATAGGCTTTGAGCCCAATAAAGTGGGATGTTCTCGTTTGGCGTACGCGATTGACTCCCCGGCTGCGCCGCTTCCTCGGCCTCGCGCGCAAGGGGCACAAAATACAATTCGGGCAGCAGACGCCGGCCTTCGCGTTCAACGCTCAATCGATCGAGCGCGCCAAGCCAGCTTTGCAATTCCTCGTGGTCACCCAGCATCGCAGCGTTCACAGCAAGGAAAGCAAAGAACAGCGGCCATTCCGGCTCAAGATGCTCAAATCGCGCTAATTCGCCGATTTCATAATGCAGCCGCGTGGAATCTTCCGATCGCGTTTGGTGCCCATCGCGGAGAAACCGCTTGCACCCATAACGGCCACGCAACCGCATGAGAACCCGATCGCGCGTCTCGGCAATGCGGGATGCATCTTCTACGGCAAAGGCAGGAAAACCGATAATCGAAAGCAGCGCCGCATCCGTCTCTTTCGAAGCAGACTCCGCCGGCAACAAAGCCAACAAGGTTTCTCGACAGCGCGCTATCTCATCAGGCACGCAGTGGATTGTAAAGACGCCGCCATCGTCTACCATCAATGTAGCGCCATTGATCGCCTCAAGTGCGGCCTTTATCATGCCGACAGAGCTGGCGTTTACCTCGCACCGACCGGAATTGATCTTATCGCCACGCTCCCAAATTCCATAATCCGCTGACCGATAA
>JBIKVO010000076.1:0-9917 GCA_044356795.1 Caulobacterales bacterium | reverse complement strand
CCACGGCGCCGGGTTCGCCGCTCATCGCCACGCCGCCAAAGGCCACGATGTTGTAGATCAGCACCGGGACAAGGATCAGCGGAAAGATATTGAAGATCGCGCCCAGGCCGCCGGGCTGGCGGCCGCCGCGGTTCTGGCGGGCGCGGTTCATCGCTGCTGCTTCGGCCATGCCAATCGTTCCCCTGCTCATAGCTCGTCCACTCCTTTGGGGTTTCGGGCGCGTTTGCGCAACCACATCACCCCGTTGAGATCACTCACCGACGCCCATAAACGACCCAAATTCGTGTATTTGGACCGGCCCGCCCCGCGCGGACGATGGTTTACATTGAGATATTCGACCTTAAACCCCTCTCTTAACATCAAGGCGGCCATGTAGCGATGCATATGGTCAAAATAGGGGAGGCGCAAAAACGCCTCGCGCTTGAACACCTTAGAGCCTGAGCCCGAATCCGTCGCCTCATCATTCAGCAGCCGGCGGCGCACGCTGTTGGCGATCTTGCTGGCGGCGCGTTTGCCGAAACTGTCCTGGCGCTTGGTCCGCACCCCCCCGACCATGCCAAGGTCGGCCGGCGCATCAGGGCGCGTCAAGCGGGCGTAGAGGCGGGGCAGATCCGCGGGATCGTTCTGGCCATCGCCGTCCAGCGTTCCGATCACCGGCGCGCGTGCGGCCAGCACCCCGGTGCGCACAGCGCGGCTTTGGCCGGCATTGCCGCGATGGACCAGGATGCGCAGCTGCGGGATATCGGCGCGGACGGCGGCCAGTTCGGTGCGGGTTTCGTCGCGGCTGGCGTCGTCCACGAAGATGATCTCAACGCTGCGCCCGTTCAGGGCGGCGGCGATTTCGCGGGCCAGATTGGCGGCGTTCCCGGCCTCATTATGCACCGGAACCACAACGCTGAGTTCAATGGCATTGGTCAAAGGGGCGACAGTCAAAGGGGCGACGGGCCTTTGCAGTTGGCATTGGTTTTCGAGCCACGCGTCTTAGCCCTAAACTCACAGCCGTGCGAGGGCGCGCGCTGCCTTTCAGGCAGGCGATGGCTTATGCGGGAAGGGCGTTGCGGTTCAAGCGCCACACCGCCAAGTTCAGCATCGCCGCCGTGCTGACCCAGGCCCAATATGGCATCAGCAGCCAGGCGGTGTCGGGATCGACCGGCGGAAAAAAGGCCAGCATGGCCACGATCGACAGCCATAGCAGCGAAACCTCCGCCAGCGCCCAATCGATCCGGCGCAAGCCAAAAAAAATCCAACTCCACGCTGCGTTCAGCGCCAAGCTTATCCCCCAAAGCAGCAAAAGCGGCCAGCCGGCGGGGCCCTGCGCCTCCCAAACGCGCCAGCCCGCAATCGCGATCAGGATGTAGAGCACGCTCCACACCACCGGAAACGCCCATTTCGGCGGCGTCCAGCCCGGCTTGCGCAACGAGTCATACCAATCGCCCGGCTTGAATAACGCGCCCGTAGAGGCCGCGGCGAAGCAGGCGACAATAAACACGGCGAGGGACAGCGCTTGATCGAGGGTCATGGCGCAGAGATAGCGGGTGGCCGGTCTAAGGGAAGGGCGGCTCAGCGCGGCTGGAGGTTTTCGTCGATGTCGTCCTCGCTGCGGCGGAAGATGATCCACGGCAGCGCCGCGAGAACCAAAATTCCCAGCGCAACCCATTGGAACCAGCCGTCCAGCATGCCGGCAAGGCCGTCGCCTGCCGCCGCCGCGGGCGCGGCAGCGCCCGTCGCGGGCGATGGCGCGCCGCCGCTGGCGTTGCTTTCGGCGCCGGCCAAAGGGGTGGTTTTCAAGCCGCTGACCGCCGGCGCATTGGCGGTGGTGACGGCAGGCGTCTGGCCGATCGGGCGATTGGTGATCACGCCCGGCAGATCGAACATCGCCGCGGGATCGGTCGAGACCGCATCAGCCGCGCCATTGCCCGGCGAAAAACCCAGCATATTCGATAAGATCGAAGACGCCGCCGCCAAGAGCGGTTGCTGGTCGGTCTTGGCGGCGGTGGTCAGGCCGGCGACGCCGCGGCGGCCCAGCAGGCGATGCTCCAAACGCAAGGGGCGGTCGCCGGGGGCGCCGTCGATCCGCTCCGCCCAAGTGACAACCTTGCGGCCGGGGTCATAGGCCGGGGCGATGGGAAAGCCGGCAAGCCGCGGGCCATTGGCCGGGCGGGCGCCGCGCGCCTCATCGAGGAAGTCCATGGCGGTGAAGCGCTCAGCGCGTGTTTCCGAAACCCGCCCTATGCCAGTGAACGTCACCACCGCGCCCCAGAACTCGGCGTCCGTCGGGCGGCGCTCGGCGGGGGCGATGATGCCCAGCACGCGGCCCTGCGGTGTTGGGGCCTGGATCCGGCGCAGATAGGTTTGCGCCTCCGCGGCGGGCCAAAACGCCCAGCCCTGCGGCACATTCAGCGTCACGCCTTCGTCCAGGCTGATCATGCCGGCGCGGGCGCCGTCTGGGGCGGTCGGCACGGCGGCGGGGACCTCGACCTTGGGTAGATCGGCCTTCACCGGCGGCGGCGTGACGAGCGCAGCCGGCGGCGGAGCGGGGGTTGGCGTAACGGGTGCGGCCTTGGCGGGCGCGGCTTTTGGGACGGGCGCCGGCGCCTTTGGCGGCGGGCGGGTGGCGACCACTTCGCCGCGCTCCAAGGCGCCGCGCTTGAGGGCAGGACCGCCGTCGGCGATCGCCAGCGGCGCGGCCAGGATTAAAGCCGCCAGGCCCGCCCCGAGCAAAGCAATCCAGCGGACCGACCCAGTTCGAGAATCGCGCACGGTCATGCTCAGTTCCATGTTCGCTTCCCCAAATCCTGACCCGGGCGGGCCCAATCTGTGACCCCGGCGGGACCCCCGCCCAAGGCGTCGCATACCCCATCCTGAAGATCCCCCTTCAGGGGCGCACAGCACCGCAAACGGTCTCCCGCTTGCATTTACCTCTCTTACTTCTAACCGCTTTCTCGAGAATTGTCGCCTTTTCAAGCTGTCATGCCAACGGCGCGAAGTTCATCGGCCAGGCGCGCCAAACCGTCGGTCATGCAGCGCTCCCAAGCAGTGATCGAGGCCGCCGCCGCCGCACCGTCGGGGTATAAGGCGGCGCGCGATGCGTTCACCACGCCGCCCAGGCCCCCCGGCAGCCCGGCCATCGCTTCCGCGGCGGTGGCGCCCTGGGCGCCGTAACCTGGAACCAAGAAAAGGGTTCTTGGCAGAATGTTGCGCAGGGCCCGGGCTTCATCTGGGGCGGTGGCCCCGGCCACGATCATCAGATTGGACCAGCCGCTTGCCCCCAATAGGCGGCGCTCGATCGGGACAAGGCCCGCAGCCACTTCGGCCCACAGCGGCCGGCCTGCAATCATGAGGTCTTGGAAATCTCTGGCGCCGGGATTGGACGTGCGCACCAACACCGCAACCCCGCGCCCACCGGCTTCGGCGGCGCGGAAAAACGGCTCCACCGAGTCCAGGCCCATATAGGGGTTCACCGTCACGGCGTCGGCATTCATGGCTGGAGCCGGGCCAAAGGCAGCCGCGGCATAGCCCTCGGCAGTTGTGCCAATGTCGCCGCGCTTGGCGTCAAGGATGACGGGCAGGCCAGCGGCCTGGGCGGTCGCGATAATCTCGCGGGCCGCCGCAACGCCCGCCGCGCCGTGTGGCTCAAACAGGCCGATCTGCAGCTTCACACAGGCTGCAAGCGGAGCAGCCAATCCGGTCACGGCATTGAAAAAACGCGCCAAAACAGCGGGGTCGCGCGGGTCGCCGAACAATGCGGGGATACGGTCGGTGAACGGATCATAGCCGACGCACAACGGGCCAAGGGCGGCGACGCGACCGGCCAGACGGTCGGCGAATGCGGCGCTCATGTCGGCCCTGCGGGATTGTTGGCCACGCACACGACCTGCGCTACCGCCAGACTGCGGCGCAGGGCGTCGGCGGTGAGGCCATAGTCACGCTCCGACATCCGGCGGGCGGGCTCGCCATTGGGCGTCACCACCGCGCGCTCGTCCTCCAGCAATTTTCGCAGCGAAGAGGGTGCGGCAGTGTAAATCCGCCCGCGGCGGCTCGATTCCGCGATGGTCACGCTGATCACCCGGCCATTGGCGTCCAGCGCCGGCCCGCCGGACATGCCAGACAGGGCGCCCGTCAGCCCCGAGGTGCGCGACCGCTCCGCCCACGACAAAACCGGCTCCCGCCCGGTATAGCGCCCGCGTTGCACCAGCACTTCGCGTTCCGCCAGCACGGACATCGCCTCACCCTGGCGGCCCTGCGGGAAGCCGATATGGAACGCCACCTGGCCAACCCGCAGATCGTCCTCGCTCAAATCCAGCGCCAAGGCGGCCGGCGCGCTTTGGGTTTTAAGCAGCGCCAGATCGGAGGTCGGGCTGGAGCGGATATTCGAGACCGCCGCCGCCGCCGGGCGATCGCCGCCGCCGGGGCGGCGGCCAACCACGATCCCGACCCGCTCGCAATCGGCGACAACATGCTTCGCCGTCACCCACCAACCGTTGGTGTCGATCGCGAATGCGGTGCCAAGGCCGCTCGTGACGGGCCCCACATCCACCAGCACTTGCGGATCGAGGCCGGATTCCGGCGGCAGCAGGCGGCCCGGGCGATCGCCCTCGGGCAGGGCGGGGTCTGCAAAACGGCGTCCATCGATCGAGAACAGCACCCACACAAAGGCGCCGAGGGCGAGGCAATAAATCAGCCAATCCGGCAGGCCGCGCATCACCGCTCCCAAGTCAAAGGCCGAGATTTTCTCGGGTCGGGTCGACGATGGCGCCGGCCATCAAGATGCCGATGCCCAGTTTCACCGCCATCAGTAAAACCGCGGCCGCCACGTCGCCTTCGGCAATCCGCCGCGGCAAACCGCGCAAGACCATGTCCGTGAAGCGAAACGCGATAAGCTGCATCAAGATCATCACCACGCCCCAAATCACGATGTCCCACACCGATTGGGCATGTTCGAGGCAGGCCGCCATCGGGATTGCAAGGCCCACCACCACAGCCCCGAAAGCGAGCGCGGCGGAGGCGTTGCCCTCACGGATCAGGGCCAATTCCTTGTGCGGCGTCAGCAGGATATAAAGCACAACACCGCCGGTATAGAGGCCGATTGCCGCCCCCAATTGGGTCATGTAGTCGGCGTAGGCGGCAACGAAAGCCGTAATCTCTGGAGGCATGGACCGGTCCCTGAAACTGCTTTGGGGCTAGGGCCGGGAGGCCGATGCGTCAAGATGAACGCGCACTCGACACCGCGTTTAACGTATGAGACGGCGCAGGCGCCGGGGCCCGGCCCACAACAATAGGGGCAGACAATGCGGAAATCAGCGGTGATCACAGGCTCCACCAGCGGTATCGGGCTGGGGATTGCCAAGGCGCTGGCCAAGGCAGGGATGAATGTTACGCTAAACGGCTTTGGCGATGCCACGGAGATCGAAAAAATCTGCGTCGATCTGGAGCGCGACACCGGCGTGTCGGTGCGCTTCGATGGCGCGGATCTCACGAAGGGCGCCGAGTGCGAGCGCCTGATTAAGGACGCCGAGGCCGCACACGGGCGGGTTGATATTCTGGTCAATAATGCCGGCACGCAGTTTGTCTCGCCGATCGAGGATTTTCCGCCAGAGAAATGGGACTTGATCATCGCGTTGAATCTCAGCGCGGATTTTCATACCATCCGCGCTGCGTTCAAAGGCATGAAAGAGCGCAAATATGGGCGGATTATCAATATCGCGTCCGCGCACGGCCTCGTCGCCAGTCCGTTCAAAAGCGCTTATGTGGCGGCCAAGCATGGCCTGCTGGGTTTGACAAAAACCGTGGCGCTGGAGGGCGCGCACTTCAATGTGCGCTGTAATGCGATCTGCCCCGGTTATGTTCTTACGCCGCTGGTGGAAAACCAAATCCCCGACACCATGAAAGCGCGCAATATGACGCGCGAACAGGTGATCAATGATGTGCTGCTGGCGGCGCAGCCAACGAAGGAATTCGTGCGCGTGGATGATGTGGCGAACTTTGTTTTGTTTCTCACCACCGACAGCGCCAACCAGATCAATGGCGCGAGCTTGAGTATTGACGGCGGCTGGACGGTGACGTGAGGGGCTTCCCAAGCCAACTCAACACATTATCTGCCGTCAACGAAGGCATCATCGACGCTCATGCGCGCCGGACTCGATCGTCCAACTGGCGGTCATGGCCTTGCTGGATCAAGCGCACCGTTAACAGCAGCGTGTTCGCGTGCTTATGGACCGCGCGACATGCGACAGCCTACACTGCGCCGATGTTCGACTCCGTATCCCTCGCCCCATCCGACATCGCCCAACCAGAAACCGCCCGCCGCTTCGCCGCACTGCGGACATTGATCGGCGACACCCCGCTGATTGCCTTGCGCGTGCGCTACAAAGGCCAGCTGCGCAGAATTTTCGCCAAGGCGGAGTATCTGAATTTCACCGGCTCGATCAAAGACCGCATGGCGATTCACATTCTCGCCGAGGCGTACCGTACCGGTCGGCTCAAGCCCGGCGACGTGATCTGCGAGGCGACGTCTGGCAATGCAGGCATCGCGTTTTGCGCAATCGGTCGCGCGCTGGGCCATCCGGTTTCGATTTTCATGCCCGATTGGATGAGCGAGGAACGCACAGCCCTGATCCGCTCACTGGGCGCTGAAATCACGCTTGTGTCTAAAGAGGAGGGCGGATTTCTCGGCTCGATCCGCATGACCGAAGAACGCGCAACCGGTTGCGGCAAAACCTTTCTGCCGCAGCAGTTCGCCAATATCGCCAATGTCGAAGCGCACCGCACGACAACCGGCCCAGAAATTCTCTCCCAGTTGGCGTCGATTGGGTTGAAGCCCCATGGCTTTATTGCGGGAGTCGGCACGGGCGGCACGGTGATGGGCGTGGGCGCGGCGTTGCGGGAAAAATTCCCTGATGTACGCGTCCACCCCTTGGAGCCGGCAGAAAGCCCAACACTCAGCACGGGGTGCAAAGTGGGCCATCACCGTATTCAAGGCGTGTCCGATGAGTTTATCCCAGCGATCGTAGATCTGACGCAATTGAACGCGGTTGTCGCGGTGCCGGACGGGGATTCAATTTTGATGGCGCAAAAGCTCGCGGCCAGCGTCGGTTTGCCGGTGGGGATTTCATCGGGCGCGAATTTGCTGGGCGCGCTAAAGCTGCAAGACGAGTTGGGCGCCGAGGCGGTGATCGTTACGATCCTGTGCGATGACAACAAAAAATATCTCACCACGGATTTGCTGCGTTCAGAACCGGTGAAGTCCGATTATATGACGCCGCATATCGATGTACTGGGCTTTGATGCGCTACCGCGGATGTCGCTGCTCTCGGCTCTGGCCGATAGCTTCACCAGCAGCGCGCTGTAGGCTCTGCACAACCACTCCGATGAAAGCCCGATCATGGCGCCGAAAAAAATCAATCTTGCCTTGCAGGGCGGCGGCGCCTTGGGCGCCTATACCTGGGGTGTGCTGGATCGCATTCTGGAAGATGATCGCATTGCGATTGCCGCGGTCTCGGGTGCATCGGCAGGCGCGATGAATGCGGTGGTGATGGCGGAAGGCCTGATGGAAGGCGGCGAGGTGGGCGCGCGCGCGGCGCTGCGCCAATTCTGGCAGGGCATCGCGCGGTCGAGTCCGACCGTCAACCCGCTGGCGGATTTCCTGACAGACTTCACCCCCGCCTGGGCGCGACCGCCATCGATGATGATGTTCAACCCCTTCATGGCGTGGATGGGGTGGATGACAAAAGTTGCCAGCCCGTATGAGTTTAATCCGCTGAATCTCAATCCGGTGCACGATGTTTTGGAGCGTCTCGTTGATTTCAATCGCGTGCGCGCCTGCGATGCTTTGCAGCTGTACATTTCGGCCACCAATGTGGAAACGGGCCGCGTGCGCGTGTTCACGAATGCCGAATTGACGGCTGATCATGTCATGGCGTCGGCCTGTCTGCCTCTGCTGTTTCAGGCCGTTGAGATTGATGGCGAACCCTATTGGGACGGCGGCTATATGGGCAACCCGCCTTTGTTTCCGTTGTTTGAAACACCCGACACGCGCGACATCGTCATTGTACAGATCAATCCGATTGAGCGGCCCGGCGCGCCAAAAACGTCGCGCGATATTATCGCACGGATGAATGAAATCACATTCAATTCCTCGATGCTCTTGGAACTGCGCGCGATTGAATTTGTCGGGCGGCTGCTGGACGAAGGCAAACTTGAAGATGATCACTATCGCAAAATGCTGATGCATGTGGTGAGCGATGATGCAGCGCTGGTTCCGCTTGGCGCCGGCGCCGGTGTAAACATCGACGAGGACTTTTTCGAAAAGCTGTTTCAGATTGGCCGGTTGGCGTGCGATCGGTGGCTGGACGCCCATTTCGACAGCCTCGGGCTTCGTTCCACCGTCGATCTACGCCGGATGTTTGCAGGCGAAGTGGGCCCGATCGGCGCCGCCCCCGTTGGTCATCGCCGCAAGGGCTGATCTCTTCACCAAGCGTTAAGGCGTCGCGCGCACATCAGGCGCATGCGTGCAACTCTTGCCATTGCGTTGATCGGGACTGTGGTTGCTGCGGGCGTGGCGCTGGCCGCGGACCCGAAAGCGGCCCCATCCCCCAGCGACGAACGCGCTGCCAAGCGGATCTCCTCTTCGCCCGATTATGTCTATGGACCAACCATGGTCACAACGCTTCTGAACCGTCAAACGGACGGGCGTCAGTCAATCACGGTTGAGATGGGCTGGGATGTTCCCGATGCTGCTTTGCGTGCGCGCATGGGGCCGATGCGGGTGCGCTTGAATGATGGTTTGCGCGCGGCGCTTTCGGATTTCGGCGTCAGCGGCGTGCGCCCAGGAGCGGCGCCCAACCTCACCATTTTGACCCAGCATCTACAACGCGCAACCGACGCCGTGCTTGGCCAGGCGGGCGCGCGTGTCCTGCTGGCGAATGTGATGATCCTGCAGCGCTGAACTGGCGCGTCAGGCGGCGCCAGCCAAGCGATTCACCACATTGCACACCCGCTCATCCATGGCGATGCCGAGGCCGTTGGGCTTGTACGGCTCCAGCTTGGGACTGCCGTTCACGCGCAGATCCACAACCCGCGAGACGACTTCGCCCTCACTCATAAAGCGCCGCTCCACCACCGCCATTTGCCGGTTTGCGCAATCAAAGCGCAGGGATAGGCGCTCCCGGGTGTAGAACAATTCCTGCGTGAGAATTGTCGGGCCGGTGTCGTATTGGCTCACATCGCGCTGCGGCGTGGCGTAGGTGATTTGCACCGCAACATCGGCGGTGCGCGTGGCCGGATCACAGCGCATCGTCTTCGGCGACCAATCGACGCGGTATTCGCTGGTCCGCGTCACGTCTGACCAATCGCTAAATCCATAATAGCGATCGAGCGTCTGGTCGCTGAAGCAGCCATTGGCATTGACCGAGCCCGGCGTTTCTGCGCCGCCGCGGGGCTGCAAAGCGAAAAAGCCAGCCCCGCCAACCACGGCTGCGACGACAGTGGCGAATCCGATCAAACGAATACTACTCACAGCAACCTCCTGACCACAATGATCACATCGTGGCTCTGCCGGCCAAACGCAAGCGGCGCCTACATCGCCGAGATGCCGCCGTCGACCTTGAATTCAGCGCCGGTGACGAATTTGCTCTCGTCGCTGGCGAGGTACAGCACCAAATAGGCGACATCGTCCGGTTCGCCCAGCCGCCCCAGCGGCACCTGCCGGGCGAGTTTGGCGGTGGCTTCCGCGGCGCCCAAACGTTGCTTGAGATCGTCCAGGATCGGCGTGTCGATGAAGGTCGGGTGCACGCTGTTGCAGCGGATTTGCGGCGTGCCGCGGGCGCCATGCAGGGCCACTGACTTCGACAGCATCCACACCCCCGCTTTGGCGGCATTGTAGGCTGCATAATTGTGGCTGGCGATCAGGCCGGCAATCG
>JBIKVO010000450.1:0-2734 GCA_044356795.1 Caulobacterales bacterium | reverse complement strand
ATAAACCGCACCGGATCGATCGGCTCCTGCGTGGGGCCGGCGGTGACCAGCGCATGGCGCCCCGCCAGGGGGCCTTCGCCGCGCAAGCGCTGCAAAATGGCGGCACAGATCGCCTCGGCTTCAGCCATCCGGCCCGGACCGAACTCGCCGCAGGCCATGGCGCCTGCGTCCGGGCCGATCATCGCGACGCCGTCGGCCGTCAAAGCGGCCACATTGCGTTGCGTGGCGGGGTGCAGCCACATGCGCACATTCATCGCCGGGGCCATCAGCACGGGCTTGTCGGTGGCGAGCAGCGCGGTGGACGCGAGATCATTGGCCAGGCCATGCGCGGCCTTGGCCATCAGATCGGCGGTGGCCGGCGCGACCACCACCAGATCGGCGCTGCGCGACAGCTGAATGTGTCCCATCTCGGCCTCGTCCGTCAGGTCGAACAGGTCTTGGTAAACCTTGTCCTCGGTCAGCGCGCCGACGCTGAGCGGTGTAACGAACTGCGCCCCAGCCTTGGTGAGAATGGCGCGGGTGCGCACGCCGGCCTTCGCCAAGAGCCGGATGAGTTCAAGGGCTTTGTAGGCGGCGATGCCGCCGCCGATAACAAGGAGGACGCGCTGCTCGGCCATGGCGGTGTGTGTACGCCGCGCCGCCGGGTGTGGGAAGCGGGAGGGTTAAGGGGCTCCACAGGCTGCCCCGCGAATGCTCGCCAACAGACGTCAGTTTGGGGCGCGGGTGCAGATATCGCGGACGTTTTCATCAGTTGCAAGCGCGAGGACCGTGAGCGCATGAGCCCCTGACTGGGGTCAAAGCATGTGCTAACCAAAGAATGAGAAGCGCGGGTGAGGATGGCATGGGCGTGCTGAAACGGATCATTGGGGCGATCGTGCTGGCGCTGACCGCGGCGCTGGTTCCTGCAAGCGCGCAGCAACCCGGTAAGCGCGTAGCGCTGATTATCGCCAACAGCGCCTATCAGGGCGAACGGGTGCTGGAAAACCCCGCCCGTGACGCCGCCCTGGTCGAGGATTCGCTCAAGCGCGCCGGCTTCACCGTGCGGGTGGAGGCCAATCTCACACAGCAAGGCATGACGGCGGCGTTGCAGCGCTTTCGCCGCGAGGTGGAAGGCGCGCAGGTGGCGCTGATCTACTTCGCCGGCCATGGCGTGCGCGTCGGGCAGACCAATTGGATGCTGCCGGTGGATTTCCGCGCCGATGAGGTGCGCCAGGACGAGGATTTTGAGCTGTTCGCCATCGCCCATCGCAGCATGACGCAGGCGCTCGCCGGTGCGCGGGTGAAGGTGGCGGTGTTCGATGCGTGCCGGAACAATCCGTATGAGGCGCGGCTGCAGCTGGCCGCGCGCAGCGTGGGGCGGTCGTCCACCGCGTCTTCCGGTTTGGCGAGCGTGGAGATCGGCGATGTGCTGGTGCTGTTTTCCGCAGCGCCCGGCCAGATCGCCACCGACGGCCAGGCCGGCCAAGGCACGCCGTTCGCACAGGCGTTTGCGCGGCGGCTGGTGGAGCCCGGCGCCGAGATCGGCCTGATCGCGCGGCGGGTGCGGGCGGATGTGATCAACGCCACCGGCGGCGGACGCACCGCGCAGGCGCCGTTCATTGGCGGCAGTCCGGGGCCGGAGGAGGTGGTGCTGGTGGCGGCTGCGCGGCCGGCGCCACAAGTGACGCCGCCCGATACACGCGATGATGAAATCCGCCGTTTGCGGGAGGAATTGGCAAAGCGAGACGCTGCGCCGAAGCAAGTTGCGCCGCCGCCGGTGTTGCAAGCCGCGCCACAACCGGCGGTGACGCGGCCGGATACGCCAGCGCCTTCGTTCCCGCCCGCAGGCTTCACCGACGCCCGCACAACGCCCGCCGGCAGACGCGCGCAGGTTGTGCGCAACCCCGCCAACCTGCCGGACTTTGCCCTGTTCCGCGAATGCGAGGGCTGCCCGGAGATGGTGGTGATTCCGGCGGGCAGCTTCACTATGGGCAGCCCGGCGAGCGAGGCTGGGCGCGAAAGCGACGAAGACCCGCAGTTGAGCGTGCGGGTTCCCCGCTTCGCCATCGGGCGGTTTGAAACGACATGGGACGAGTGGGCGGCCTGCGTTTCTGCGGGCGTCTGCCAGCAGCGGTAGGACAGCGGCTACGGCCGCGGGCGGCGCCCCGTGATCAATGTGGACTGGGAAACCGACACCCGGGCCTTTCTCCGCTTCGTCAACAGCCGGGCGAGTGGCTATCGCCTGCCGAGCGAGGCGGAATGGGAATACGCGGCGCGGGCGGGGACGACGACGGCGTTCTCGTGGGGCGCAGGCATTCGGCCTGAACAGGCGCAGTATTGGTGGTCCCAATCCTACAACGGGAGCCCCACGCGCACGACCAACCCTTCGGGCACAGCCGTTGTCGGCTCTTTCCAAGCCAACCCCTGGGGATTGTTCGACGTCCACGGCAATGTCTGGGAGTGGGCGGAGGATTGCTACCGGGACAATCTGTCTGGTCAGACAGCGGCGGCCTACACAACCGGCAGTTGCTCTTCCCGCGTTCTTCGCGGCGGTTCTTGGAGCAACAGTCCACGGCTTCTCCGTTCCGCGTACCGGGACGGGCTCTATCCTTCCATTCGAAACTACAACTTCGGCTTCCGTCTTTCCCGGGGTGCGCCAGGTAACTGACGCGGAGTAAATGGTGAAAGTCCATAACGATGAAGGAATAGCGAACCACATCGGCCCCGAGTCATGCGGGCGTCGCCGTGAGGCGTC
>JBIKVO010000075.1:0-10000 GCA_044356795.1 Caulobacterales bacterium | reverse complement strand
CGCACCAGCGCCCACAATGGCCGCCGTGACGATGCCATAATGCGAGCCGACAAAGAAGAACATGATCGCAAGGCCGATATCGGTCAGCAGCGAAGGCACATTGCGCCGGAAGCGGCGCATGTCTTCCGTGTGTTCGGCGCTCCTGGCGGCGTGGGCGGGATCGCCCGGCGCGATGGCGAATATCTCCGGCCAGCGGATCACTTTTCCCGGGTGGCTTTCATGCACAAGAACGCCGTCCACGCGCACCGCGATGGCCACCGTGATCCAATTGATATAGCCGGCCTCGACGTCCAATGCGCGGCCATCAGGCAGCGTCGCCCGGGCGACAAGATTGCGCGTGCCGTCCACGATATAGGTGATCGCATCGTCTGCAATCAGGGTTTCACCCTGCAGGATGCGCATCTGTTGGCCCGACATGGTCGCCTTGATATGAGCGACAAAAGGCGTTGACCCGATGGTGAACCGGCGTTTGTCATTGGCGATGTGCATGGCCGCGCGATAGCATGGTTTGCAGCACGATGTCAGCGTTTCTTCAGCCTTGATAGGCGGCCAATCGGGCGCCCATGATCTCGTTCAACGCCGCCAATGCCGGCAGCGGCCGAATGAGCACTTTGAAGTCATGGATCAGGGTATCGGCGCCGAAAGACACACTATCACAGCCTTCGGCGTCCTTGCCGCCAATTCGGCACTCGAAAAACAAAACCGCCATGGTTTCATTGGCCACGATGTCGGTGAAGCGGAAATCCTCCAGCACGTCGAGAAGATGCGTGAACAAAAAGCCCGCCAGCGCCTTACCCTCAAACGGCATGCGTTTTGTGGGCGAGTGCAGGCGCACGGTTTCGGCCATGCATGCCATGATCGCGGCATGATCTTTCGCCTGGGCTGCGGCAAGATAGGCTGCGTGGGGGGCTGGGCTCATGGCGTCACCACGCCGGGGCCTGCGGGCTCACCATATAAGGCATCGACATCGGCCTTGCGGCGATCGAGGGTGAGGCGCTGATTGACATAGCCCTTGTCGGTGATTTCACCGGCGTCGATCAAGGGCGGCTGCAGCAGCACCATGAAGCGCCCGATGCGGCGCGAAGACCCGCCCTCTTTGGCGTTGTGCTGGGCGACGCCGCGCTTGATATGCGCGGTGAGGCGTTCGATCGGGGGCGTATCGGAGGGTTCTTGCGCCAGCATCTGCATCGCGCTGAGCGATGGCCACACCAGGGCGCCGACATATGGTTTATCTTGACCAGTGATCACCGCGTCGAGAATCCAGGGCGAACATGCCGCCACGATATCGGGGCGCAGCGTGCCAACAGAAACCCATGTGCCCGACGACAGTTTGAAATCTTCCGTTACACGGCCATCGAAAATCAGGCCCTTCGCAGGGTCATTGTCATCGACAAAGCGGCACGCGTCACCAAGCTTGTAAAAGCCTTCCTCATCGAATGCGGCGGCGGTTTTCTCTGCGTCGTTCCAATAACCCTGCGCGACGGTTGGGCCCTTCACGCGCACTTCCAATTTGGCGCCATTGGGCACGAGTTTCAGCGTTAATCCCGGCAGCGGCAAACCGATCAGGCCAACCCGTTCCGCGAGCCAATGCACAACCGTGATGCCTTGTGTTTCGGTGGCGCCATACATCGTCGTGATCGGAATGCGCAGGCCGGTTTCGGCAATCGCCAGCGCCTGGATGCGATCATAAAGATCATCGCTCAACGTGGCGCCGCCATAGCCCATATAGCGCATATTTTTGAAAAACGCCGCGCGCAAGGCGGTGTCTTTTTCCATGGCGTCCGCAAGCATCGAAAACGCAATCGGTGCGGAGCCAAAAACCTCCGGGCTCACCTCTTTGAGATTTTGAATGGTGATGTCGAACAGGCCCGGCATCGGCTTGCCTTCATCAATGTGGTGAATGCCGCCGGCCCAGAGATTGGCGTTGAAATTCACATTGGCGCCGGAGATGTGGTTCCACGGCATCCAGTCCAACATCGGCGGGGGATTGACGCGGTCGATTGCGTCGCTGCGCAATCCTTCCTGGCCTGCAATCAGCGCGCCCATCATGCCTTGCGTTTGCGGCACGGCTTTCGGCATCCCGGTGGAACCCGACGTAAACAGGAATTTCGCAATCGTTGCGTCGGTGAGGCCATCCATCGAGGCCTGCACCGCGTCGGTGATGTGGGTGCGCGCCAGATCGCTGTAGGCCAGCGCGCCGGCATGAACGCCGGCGTCAGCCGTGATGACCGTCAGCGCGTGGCCGGCTTCTTCGTTCAGCGCCGCGATCGCGGCCGCAAACGGCGCCAGCGTTTGCACAAACAGCGCTTTCGGTTTCAACAGGCGGAAGGCGTGGCGCAGCTTGCCGTGATCGGCGCTCATCAGCGAATAGGGCACGCTCATCGGCGCCACTGGCGCGCGCGCCTTCATGGCGGCGAACATGAGCATCGCGTGCTCGATCGAATTGCCCGACAGCACCATCAAGGGCGCGTCCGGCCCAAGCCCCAGATTGATCAGGGCCTGCGCCAAGGCATCACTGATCGCTTTGGCCTCGCCATAGGTCACGTGCCGCCAGGGGCCAAGCGGGGCGCCGGGCGCGCTTTGCAGGCGCTGGCGCATATAAGGTCGATCGGGAAACTCTGAGGCGCGTTCGTCCAGCAGATGCGCAATCGAGCGCGGCCGATCGCCGGGCTTTTGGTTGGCGTGCAGGATGATGACGCCATCAGGGCGGCGTTCGACATGCAAATCCGGCCCTTTCATCGCCAGCGGCTTGAAGGGCGGCAATGGTGCGCTGCCAGCGCGCAGGCCTTCGGCCATGATCAGGTCCTCCCCGACTTGGTGTTTTGCGGGAGACTAGACCACGTCCATGCGAGACAGAAGCCCAACCGCTCCGCGGTCTCAGTGGCGCGCAGGGCGTCGCGCTTGTCGGCCGCAGAGGGCTGCAAGAATGCGTCAGCCATGCGGCCTCACGACGCCGACGCGCGCCAACAGATCCGCATCCGCGGCGGATCGGCGCCGCGTTTGCGGCCGGCCGACTGCCCGACCCGGCCAGCGTCGCCTGTGTTTCCAAACCTGCCGGATGGGGCGCTCGGGCGAAAACGAGTGAACCTGGTCCCGTCTGGCCTGACATTCCCGTGATGGGCGAACAAGCGTTGCAGGGCTCCGCGGGCGTGGTGCACGCCACATCATGCACGCCACATCATAGATGTGGGTGTTTCGATCGAATTCCATCGGATCGGAACTTGCCCTCGGCGAGCCTTGAAGCGATAAGGGAGGCTTAACGCCGGACACAGAGTCGCCGGTGAAACCGATGGAGGCCTTCTATAGTCAGACGTCCAATGGCCGCGCCCTCGCCCGTGAAAGACGGGCCGCGCGTAAACGAGGAGATCCGCGCAAATCGCGTCCTCTTGATCGATGACGCCGGCGAAAAGCAAGGCGAGATGCCCTTGTCCGCCGCCTTGGAGGCGGCCCAGGAAGCTGGGCTTGACCTGGTGGAGGTTGCGCCCAACGCGCAGCCGCCCGTCGTCAAGATTATGGACTATGGCAAGTTCCGGTTTGAGGAGCAGAAAAAGAAGGCCGCGGCGCGCAAAAACGCCAAAGCGATTGAAATCAAAGAGATTAAGGTTCGCCCCGGCATTGACGACCACGACTATATGGTCAAGCTGAAGGCGATTGAGCGCTTCTTTGACGAAGGCGACAAGGTGAAGGTCACGCTGCGCTTCCGCGGGCGGGAATTGGCGCACACCCATCTCGGCATGGAGGTCTTGGAGCGCATGCGCCAGCATTTCGACGGGGTGGCCAAGGTGGAGCAGGAACCCCGTTTTGAGGGCAAGCAGGTGGTGATGGTGATGGCCCCGCGCTGACCATTGGGGTCAGCGCCTGCGCCCTATCCGCCGTGTTTGGGGGCCCACCAGCGGCCGTCGGCGTCCTGTTGGCCCGCCGCCATCTGCGCCGGAATGATCGGCCGGCGGGCCCGCCGGTTCTGCAAAATCATCGCGACAATCAATAAGATCATCGTCACCCCGGCGCCGCCATAATTGGCCCCGGCGATCATGGCCTCGTTTGACAGGGCAGCCGCGGCGGCGTCCTGGGCAAAGGGTGTGGCGGCCTTGGCGGCCTGTTCCAGCTGTTCGCGCACCTCTGGCAAAAGCGCCGCTGTGGGCAGGCCTGGGGTCAGGCCAAGCTCTGTCAGCATCGGCGGGGCGGCCGGCGGCAGGCGGTGCGGCGCGAACACGCTTTGGCTGGCAAACATCACGAAGGCGAGGCCGGCGGCGGCCACAAACAGCCGCGTGCCTGCAAAATCCCCAATCGCGCGCGTGATGGCGCTGGCGTAAGCGGCGACGCCGGTGGTGATGGCGGGCATGGGCTGGCTCCTCTGCGGGCAGCATAGCGCACTTTCGCGGCGCGGTGCGAGAGTCGCGATCACTGTGCCGCGCCAAGCGGTCGCAGCGGTCGCATCTGGCATTGGTCGCCGCGGCGCCCCACGTGCGAGGACACACTTAGGCCAGGAGACGCACCGTGACGGCTTTGCCCGATGACCTCGCAGAAGAATTCGCCGGCAAGGGCGAGATTGTGCATCGCCTGAAGCTGTCGGACGCGCACTTTCGCCGCCTTCTCGACGACAATCACGCCCTGTGGAAAGAGATCCAGCAAATCCAAAAGGGCATCAGACCGGCCGAGGATCAAGCGCTCGAAACCCTGGAAAAGCGGCGCCTGGTTCTGCTGGATGAAATCGCGGCGATCATCGCCAAGGCCGAGGCCCCCCACTCATAGGTTTCAGCGCGTCTTCTGACGATCAACCAGATTCCATGTGATCGGAAGCCGCGCGAGGCCGTCACATTCCGCGCCAGCGGGCAAAAATCGCAGTCGGCAGCAGGCGATCGTCGTCGGCGTGGGCCAGCGTCATTTCGCCGGCTTCCCAAACGCCGCGCGCGGGCAGCGCGGCCTGTGCTGTCTGCAACAGCGCGACAAAAGACAAGCGCACCGCATACACGGTGGCGATCAAGAACCCATCGGGTTCGAGCACATCGGCGCACGCAGCCAGAAGATCGCGCAGGCCGCCATCCAAACGCCACGTCTCGCCATTGGGGCCGCGGCCGAATTTCGGCGGATCCAGGATCACGCCGGCATACCGTTTGCCGCGCTTGATTTCGCGCTTCACGAATGTGAGCGCATCATCGGCGATCCAGCGGATCGGTGCAGCGTTCAGGCCGGCCGCGGCCTGATTCTCGCGGGCAAAGCCGATCGCTTTCTTTGAGGCGTCGACATGCGTCACGGGCGCGCCAGCGCGCGCGCAGGCCAGCGATGCAAGCCCGGTATAGCCAAACAGATTGAGCACCGATGATGGGCTTGCGCGCGCCCCGATCGCATCGATCGCAAAGCGCCAATGCACACTGTGTTCGGGGAAAAATGCGAGGTGGCGAAACGGCGTGGGCCGCGACACAAATCGCAAACCGTTCCACTGCAATGGCCAGCTTTCCGGCAGGTCGCGCGCAAATCGCCACCGGCCCGCGTCATCCTCCTCGCCGCCGCCGGAAGGCGAGCCGGTGAAAATCGCATCCGCCTTTGTCCATGCTTTTGGATGCAAGGGCGACCACAAAGCCTGCGGTTCGGGGCGAATGAAGCGATAGGGGCCAACCTGTTCCAGCTTGCGCCCATCGCCGCTGTCGAGCAGGCGATAATCTTGCCAATCATCCGCGATCAACACCCGCGGCGCCACACCGGTCGCGACACTGTGCGCCATGCGCGATCCACTCATGACGGCGCCCCTGCATAGCCGCGGCGACGCCACACGTCATAGCTTAACACCGCGGTGGCGATCGCCAGATTGAGGCTGTCGGCGCGCCCGCGCATCGGGATCCGCACCCGCACATCGCACAGCGCGGCCGTCGCATCCGGCAGGCCGCTTTGTTCTGTCCCCATCAAAACAATGATGCCGCGATCGACGGGAAAATCATCGTGGCGCACACTGCCATGGAGATGCGCGCCCACCATCATCAAGCCGTGCGCCTGTTTCCAGCGCACCAAATCGTCAATCGAACAGCGCACCAGCTTTACCGCAAACAGCGAACCCATACTGGCCCGCACCGCTTCCACCGAAAACGGATCGCACGGCCCGCCCGTCAACACCACGGCATCGGCCCCGATAGTGTCGGCGGTCCGCAGGATCGTGCCGAGATTGCCAGGATCGCGCACGCTATCGAGCGCTATGATCAGGCTTTGCGCGTGCGGCGACAGCGCCGAAAGCGGCGACAGTGTTTGACGCCAGGCGCCGATTACGGTTTGCGGATTATCGCGTTTGGCGATGGCTGCCAGGATGGCTTCGCTGGTTTCCACCACCTTCACGCCACGGGCGTCGGCGCTTTTCGCCAGCGCCAGCGCGGCCCCGCGCTCCAGGCTGGCGCTCGACACGGCCAGCCATTCCGGCCATATGCCCAACGCCGCAGCTTCCGTCGCCAGGCGCAGCCCTTCGCCAAGAAACAGCCCGGTTTCCGCGCGCGCCTTTTTCAGATGCAGGCTTTTCAGCATCTTGATGGTGGGGTTGGCGGGGCTGGTGATGCGGGCGACCATGCCCAGCGGGTACAACGGGCAGGCCCCGTGCTGCAAGCCGGCGCCGCGCGGCGGGCGGCACGAAATGACTGCCGGCAGGCGAAGCGTTAAGGCCAAAAAACCTTTTGGAGAAGAGCTGTTAAGCAAAATGGCCTAAAGCTGTTCCCGATTGGGTCATTGCGCGATCGGGTTCCCCGGTCGCATGTGCCCCGATGCGGCGCGATGATATCTGTGCTTTCCTCTGGCGTTGGTCATGGGTTTTGGCGAATGGGCGATCTGACTTTCTCCTATTTGGCGCTGTTTATTGTCGCCGC
Source organism: Caulobacterales bacterium (assembly GCA_044356795.1). Taxonomy (GTDB): domain Bacteria; phylum Pseudomonadota; class Alphaproteobacteria; order Caulobacterales; family Aquidulcibacteraceae; genus JBIKVO01. The sequence continues at coordinate 3,158 of JBIKVO010000075.1, read as the reverse complement.
GGTCATCGGCTTTGTCGCCGGTTGGTTTTTGCGCGCGGTCTCGCAACAGGACTATCTCGACGATCTGCAAAATGATGTGAGCTCGCTGCGCACGAGGATTGATCAGGCTCGCAGCCGCCGTGATCTGGGATGAAGGATCCGGCATGAACGCAACACTTGGCCCGAAATTGAAAAGCTGCTGGCCCGGCTTTTGGGCCGGCATTGGCGGCGCGGCGCTGACGGCGCTGTTTGCCATGCTGTTGGCGCCTGGCTTTACGATGGGCGATCTGGAGCGAAAATTGCAGGCGCACGCGCAAGCCGCTTTGCGCGCCGATCCGGCATTGGCGTCGTGGGCGCGGGTGGAGATGGATGGCCAACGCGCGACGGTGTCTGGCGCGGCGCCGTCGGAAGCGCTGCGCCTGCGTGCGGCGCAAACCGTGTTGAGTTCATCGGGCGCGGGCGGTGATTATGTCGGCGGGGTGACGCGCGTGCAGAATGACAGTCTCGTCGGTGATGCGGTGAAGCCCTATACCTGGGGGGCGCGGCGCACCGCAGCGGGGATCGCATTGTCGGGTCACGCGCCATCGCAGGCGGTGAAAGATGCGCTGCTGGCGCAGGCGCGGCAGATATTTCATGGCGCCGCAGAGGATGGGATGCGGGTTGCGCCCGGCGCGCCGGCGGGCGATTGGCGCCGTGTGGCCTCTGTCGGGCTTGAAATGCTGGCCAGCCTGAAGACCGGCGAAGTCCGCCTTGTCGACAACCGGCTTGTGATCATCGGCGAGGGCGCGGAAACCAATGTGGCAGCCTTGCGCTCCCGCGCGGGGATGAGCCCTGCCAGCGGTTATGACGTGCGCGTGGATGTCACGGTTGAAGGGCAGGGTTTTACCAGCCCGGGCCTGCAGGGCATCAATCTGTCGAACCCGACCCCGGCTGTCTGCACCGAGGCGTTCAAAGAAGTGATGAAGAACAACACGATCAATTTCGCGGTTGATCGCGCCGATATTGAACCGCGCAGTGAGCCGCTATTGGATAGCCTTGTGTCGGTGGCGTTGCGCTGTGATGCGGCGCGGATCGCGGTTGCCGGCCACACCGACGCCACCGGCAAAAACGAAGATAATCTCCGCCTGTCGCAATGGCGCGCCAATGAGGTGCGCAATTATCTGATCGCGCGTGGTGTGCGCGCCGATCGCATTATCGCCGATGGCTATGGCTCGTCGCGCCCGATTGATCCGCGCGCAACGCCAGAAGCTTTCGCCGCCAATCGCCGCATTGAATTCTCCGTCGCGGCGGAGGGCGCGCCATGATCATCGCCGCCCGCTGCCTCCCGTTCTGCATGCGCCCCGGAGCGCCGCCATGGCTTATCTGATTTCTTTTTTGTTTCCGATGCTGTTGATTGCAGCGCTGTTCGGCGCGCTGGCTGGATGGTGCTGGCATTGCATTCGCAACAAGGAGCGCGTGGATAAACTGATCGCGGCCCGCGATCGGCTGCGCGGGGAATTCGCTACGATGACGCCGTCGCTGCCGGGCATGCGCGGGCTTGGCCTTGCCGATCCCGAATTGGAAGCCGCACAGATGCGCGCGGATGTGGCGGTGAGCAAAGTTGTGGAATTGGAGCGCGATCGCGCTGACCTGCTCGACGAGCGCAACCGCCTTTCGCTGCGCGCAAACGAATTGGAAATGGCGTTGGCGGCGGCGCGCACGAACGAGCCTGACGCCAGCGATCTGCGCTTGCGGTTTGCCGCGCTGGAAGACGAACGCGACGCCGCCCTGCGCGAGCTTGAAGCATCGCGGATGCAATGGTCTCAGGAGCGCGCGCAATGGGCGCTTGCGGCCCCTGAAGTGGACATGACGGCGCCAGAGCCCGATCTTGAAACCCGCGCCAATGCGTGGCGGGTGCGGTTGCTGGAGGGGCGCACCGAATATCTCGAAAGCCGCTTGAATGCGGCGCGCGCGACGCCGCCGCGTGAGGATCCGCGGCTTGCGGTTTTGACCGGCGAGAAAGCCGTGCTCGAGGAAGAAACCGCGCGGTTGCGGGCAGAGTTGGAGGCGTTGCAGGCGCGCCTGGTGATCACCGCGACACCCCAGGCGCCGGACAATGATCTCAATCTGCTGCGCTGGCAGAGCCGCTATCTGTCCCAGCGTGTGAAATATCTTGAAGATCGCGAACGCAGCGCATCTGCGATTTTGCCGTCGGCGGGTGTTGAACCAGTTATGGCGCCCGCACCGGACGCGCTGGATGTGGAGCTGCTCAATCGTCGCGCATGGCGCCAGCGATATCTTGAGGCGCGGCTGGCCTTTTATGAGGGGCGCTGGACAGAGGATCGCAGCGGGCGTCTTGCAGCGGTTCATGATTTGCAGGCGCGGCAAGCACTGATCGAGGCCTTGCAATCGGACGTGTTGGCGGAGCGCAGCGCGAACGAGGAAAACCAGGCGCGGATTGCGGACCTGGAAGGCCAATTGGCAGAGCGGAGCGCTGCGCTGACCGCAGCGACGGCGGTGCAACAAACCATCGCCGCCGAGCGGGACGCGGCCCACAACAGACTTGTCGAAATCGACGGGCTGAATGCAGAGATTGCGCGCTTGAAACAGGCGCTCGCGGCCTTCGGCGAGCAGGAGGGCGCATTGACGGCGCTGCGTTCGCGGTTGCGCGACGCCGAAGAAGCCGCCCGCACACTCGCAGGCACGCGCGCGACACTTGCCGAGCGCGAGGCGGAAATTGCGCGCCTGCGTGATCAACCCAAGCCCAGCGTGGATGAAAGCGAAGTGATGCATTTGCGCTTCCGCACGCGCTATCTTGATGATCGGGTGAAGTTTCTGGAAGCGCGGCTTGCAGCCGATCCCGCGCCCCGCGCCGCGGCGCCGGTGCGCCAAACCTTCATGCCCGCCGAACCGAGTGCTGAAGAGGTGCGGCCGATGGCCCTGCCCGCCGCGCGCGGCGGCGCGCCGGATGATTTGCGCTTGATCGCGGGCGTTTCGCCGCGGATCGAGAGCACATTGAATTCTTTGGGCGTTTATCACTTTGATCAGATCGCGGCTTGGTCGTCGGAGAATGTCTCTTGGATCGAGCGCTATCTGGCGTTCAAAGGCCGCATCGGACGCGAGCAATGGGTCGAGCAGGCGGGCAGGCTTGCTGAACAGGATGGACGCGATGCCGCGCGGCGCTTCCGCGAAGATGAAAC